>JBFKGW010000076.1:0-8621 GCA_041633145.1 Alphaproteobacteria bacterium | reverse complement strand
TGGCGCTGGGCGACCCGGGCCAGCCAGTTGGCGTCGAACACCGCGCGGCGTCCCGGCTGCGGCGCATAGGCAATGACGGTATCGCCGCTGACGCCGGGGCGGGGGTTTTCGAAACCGTCGAAAATGTCGCGCAGGTGGACCGATCCGCCAACGAGGGTGACGTGGTTGCGCAAGGTCAGCGGCGCCGGGTTGGCGCTGTCGGCCGCCGCGGCGGCGGCGCCCAACAGCGCGCCGAGCAGCGCGGCCAGGCCGTACAGCACGGCGCGGCGGATCGGCTTGTTGAGGCGGTTGATCGCGATCATCAGGGCCTCCCTAGCGCAGCCGGTTGATGGTGCTGAGCATTTCGTCGGATGTCTGAATCACCTTCGAATTCATTTCGTAGGCGCGCTGCGCGGTGATCAGGTTGGTGATCTCTGTCACCGTGTTGACATTCGAGGTTTCGACAAAACCCTGCTCGATGGTGCCCAGGCCGGTCGCGCCGGGAACGCCGGTGGTCGCCGTACCCGATGCCTCGGTTTCCAGGAACAGGTTATCGCCTTGCGGATCTAGCCCCGCCGGATTGGGGAAATTGGCCAGTTGGAACTGGCCGGCGACGGTTTGCGTCACCGAGCCGGGCTGCTGGACCAGGACTTGGCCGCTGTCGTTGATGGTAACGGAAAGGGAATCGACCGGCACGGAGATGGCGGGCTGCACCGTGTAGCCGTCGCCGGTGACGATCTCACCGGT
Source organism: Alphaproteobacteria bacterium (assembly GCA_041633145.1). GTDB lineage: Bacteria > Pseudomonadota > Alphaproteobacteria > UBA6615 > UBA6615 > JBFKGW01. Next base: position 7,895 of record JBFKGW010000076.1, on the reverse strand, counting down.
CGGGCTGAGCTGGAAGGAACCGGCCCGGGTGTAGGCGGTGTCGCCGCTCGGCAGCGTTATCTGGAAAAAGCCGCCGCCGCTGATGGCGACGTCGAGCGGGTTGTCGGTCGATTGCAGGTTGCCCTGTTCGGCGATGTTGTAGACCGCGGCGGCTTTGACGCCGAGGCCGATCTGCACGCCGGCGGGCACGATGGTGCCGCTGTCCGACGACGTTGCGCCAACCCGTTCCACGGTCTGATACAGCAGGTCCTGAAACTCCGCGCGCTGCCGTTTGAAGCCGGTGGTGTTCATGTTGGCGATGTTGTTGGAAATAACCTCGACGTTCAGTTGCTGGGCCAACATGCCCGTTGCGGCGATGCTCAAAGATCTCATGTCAATTACTCCTCGGCTCACACGGTACGGGTGAGCATTTCGATGGCCTGCTGTTCACGCTGTTCCTCGGTGCGGATCAGCTGATTGGCCGCCTGGTAGCTGCGCAAAAGCTCGATCATGCGCGTGATTTCGGCGACCGAAATCACGTTTGAGCCTTCGAGCATGCCTTGCACGACGGCGGCCTCGGAGGCGACGATCGGTTCCTGTTCGGTCGCCAAGAGGCTGTTGCCGACATTGGTCATCTGCTGCTCGTCGGCGAACTCGACAATGCGGAAGCGGCCGATGTCACCGTTTTCAGTACTGATCGTGCCGTCGCGGCTGATGATTATCTGCGTTTCATCGGGGGCGATAACGATCGGGCCATTGACTTCATCGAGAACCGTTGCGCCGGTACTGGTCACCAGCCGGCCCGACTGATCCAGCTGAAAAGCGCCATTGCGGGTATAGAACGTGCCCTCGTCGGTCTCGACGACGAAGTAGCCTTTACCTTCGATGCTGATATCCAGCGGGTTGCCGGTGAAATTTGCCGGCCCGGGATTGAGATTGCGCACGGTGCCTTTGTCGACGACATAGGCGATTTCCTGGCCGGTCGCATCGACCTCGACCAGAAACTCGACGAATAGCGGGTGACTACTCTGGAACCCGGGGGTCGAGACGTTGGCAATATTATTCGCCGTAATGTCGAGCTGGTTGGTAAGTGCCAGCTGGTAAGACAGCGCGACTTCGCTGGTCGTGGTCATAGTGTCTTCCTGGTGCGGATCATCACACCGAACACTAAGCAGGTCGCGTGCCAACAACCATTTCGTATTTATTTCAAATACTTAGATAATTGCATCCAGGTCCGCGAGGGGACCCAAAGTGCCGATTAGGCAGCGATTGCCGGGCAAGGGCTGCCTCGCGGATGCGGGTTTTGTGTCGGCCAGGCGGGTCGCTGCCGCTGCGCGCGGGCGCAACAGTTTCTTAACCAGGTTACGCCTAGTATTTCCGGGAAATTCGCCCGCCGCGTGCGGTCGTGCGGTCACCTGGAACCGGCCATATGACAGACGAAACGAATACGGACGAGATCGAAGACCAGTCCGACGAGCTCGACGAACTCGACGGCGAGGAAGACCTCGAGGGCGGCTCGAAATCGCCCAGCCGTAAGAAACTGTTAATGATCGCGCTGCCGATCCTGTTGCTGGTCGGCATCGGCGCCGGCCTGTGGTTTTCAGGCCTCGCCGATTCGCTGCTCGGCAAAGACAAGGAAGCCGAGGTCGCCGAGGAACACGTCGAAGAACCCGAGCACGGCGATGTCTATTACGAATTGCCACAGATGCTGGTCAATCTCAGCACCTCGGGCCGGCGCACCAGTTTCCTCAAAATCGTGGTGTCCCTGGAGTTGACCAAAGAAGAAGACAAGGCGGCCCTCGAAACGGCGCTGCCGCGCATCATCGATAACTTCCAAGTGTATCTGCGCGAACTGCGCGTCGAGGACTTGCGCGGGTCGGCCGGGCTGTACCGGCTGCGCGAAGAGCTGCTGTTCCGCGTCAACGTGGCGGTCAGCCCGGTCCGCGTCACCGACGTCTTATTCAAAGAAATGCTGGTCCAGTAAGGTACGGAGCGCCCATCTGTGAGCATGGAAGCCGACCCGAACGAGAATCCGGATCAAGAAAACGAGAATCCGGTTCAAGAAAACGAGAATCCGGATCCAGAAAACGAGAATCCGGACCAAGACGACGAAGAATCGCTCAGCGATGAGGAGATGGCCGCCCAATGGGAGGCCATGACGGGAGACGACGGCGACGGCGACGCCGATGAAGGCGTCGATGAGCGCGTTCTCGACCAGGATGAAATCGACAATCTGCTCGGGTTTGACGGACCCGGCGGCGACAACGCCGAAGACGGCATGTCGGTGCTCATCAATTCGGCCCTGGTCAACTACGAGCGGCTGCCGATGCTCGAGGTCGTTTACGACCGGCTGGTCCGGTTGATGACCACCAGCTTGCGTAATTTCACCTCCGACAATGTCGAAGTCTCGATCGATTCGATTCAGTCGATCCGCTTCGGCGACTACCTGAATTCGATTCCCCTGCCGGCGATGCTGGGCGTCTTCCGCGCCGAGGAATGGGACAACTACGGCCTGCTGACGGTCGACAGCTCGCTGATTTATTCGATCGTCGACGTGTTGCTCGGCGGCCGGCACGGCACCGCGGCGATGCGCATCGAAGGGCGGCCCTACACGACGATCGAGCGCAACCTGGTCGAGCGCATGATCAACGTTGTGCTGGTCGACCTGTCGGCGGCCTTCGATCCGTTGTCGCCGGTCAATTTCCGCCTCGACCGGCTCGAAACCAACCCGCGCTTCGCCACCATCGGGCGGCCGTCGAACGCCGGTATCATCGCGCGGTTGCGCATCGACATGGAAGATCGCGGCGGCAATCTCGAGCTGATGCTGCCCTACGCCACCCTGGAACCGGTGCGCGATCTGTTGCTGCAGATGTTCATGGGCGAGAAATTCGGCCGTGATTCGATCTGGGAATCCCATCTGGCCACCGAGCTGTGGCAGACCGATGTCAACATTCAAGCCGTTCTCGACACCCAGCAGGTCTCGCTCAACGACGTCCTCAACCTCGAAGTGGGCTCGCACCTGCCGCTGAATGCCGGGCCCGATGCGTCGATCACCCTGCTGTGCGGCGACATGCCGATGTTCGCCGGCAAGATGGGCCGCAAGGGCAACGTGGTCGCGGTTCGCATCGAGGACGAGATCGAACCGGAGCAGACCGCCGAATGAGCGCCGCGATCGCCCTCGATATCCTCGTTGCCGGGCTGCTGGTGGCCACGATCGCTTATGCGGTCGTACTCAACCGCCGGCTCAGCCAGCTGCGCGGCGGCCGCGAGCAGATGGAGCGGTTGATCAACGATTTTTATCAGGCGACCACGCGCGCCGAATCGGGCGTCACCGCGCTCAAGGAAGCCGCCGGACGCGGCGATTCAGAGTTCATCGGGCAGTTGGAATCGCTCGCCAAGGTGCGCGACGAACTGGATTTCCTGGTGACCCGCGCGGAAGCGCAAGGCGCCCGGCTTGAAGAACTGATCGGCGAAAGCCGCGGTCCTGCGGCGTCGAGCCCGGTAGATCCAGCGAGCGGCGTGGCGCCGGACGCCGCCCTCGATGCCGAGTTGTTCGGCGGCGCGGACAGGACCGCCGCGCCGGGCGATCGGCAACACCAGCCGTCCCGGCGATCGTCGGTATGGGATCTGGCGGCACAAGAGGAACTGCAATGAGCCACTCCATTTCCTTGATACCGCGCTGGAAGGTACGCCTGCTGCCGGTGGTCATCGTCGGCGCCACGGCGTTGCTCGGCGTGCGGCTGGGCGAGCTCTCGTTCGGTCTCGAGCTGTCGCCGGCAGGCCCCGCGCTAGCGGCCGAGGACACCGGCAAGACCGACTCAAGCTCGGATAAGGCAAGCGCGAAGGCGGCGCCGGCCGGCGGCAGCGATAAGGGCGAACCGCACGAGGCGGAGCGGACCACCGACTTCCCGGTCGAGTTTACCCCGGCGGAAGTGGCGGTTCTGCAGGACCTGGCGAAGCGCCGCGACGAGTTGTTGACGCTCGAGAAGGATTTGGCTGGGCGCGAACGGCTGTTGACCGCCGCCGAAGGTCGCCTCGACAAGCGCATCGGCGAGCTTCAGCTGCTGCGCGATTCGATCGAGGCGCTGGTGCGTCAATACACCGATCAGGAAAAGGCGGAACTTCAGAGCATCGTCAAAATTTACGAAACCATGAAGCCGAAAGATGCGGCACGCATCCTCGAGGACCTCGAGATGCGGATTCTGCTGGGTATCATGGAAACCATGAAAGAGCGGAAAAGCGCGCCGATTTTGGCCGCGATGGAAGCGAAAAAGGCGCGCGAGGTCACCGCCGAACTTGCCCGCAAGCGCGAGATCGACCTGTCGACGGCGAGCAAGCCGAACGAACCGTCGGGTTGACGATGGACGGGATCGCTTCGCCAAGTTTGCTGCCCCCGCATGTGAGATAGATGGCAACCTTTGACGACCACAGCGAACATCTCGGCGCCAGGGGAGCTCACGACTCTTCCCTGGTTAGCGCCAGTGCCCGCTCGCGCGTGCAGGCGGCCGGGCTGACGTCGATCCTGTCGCTGTTTCTGCTGCTGCTGGCGTTTTTCATCATGCTGAACAGCCTGGCGCAGTTCGAGGCCCGCCGCACCCGCGTCGTGTTGGGGAGCCTGGCGGCGACCTTCAATGTCAGCGATCCGAGCGGCCAAACCCGAACCTTGGGTTCATTTGTCGGCCATGTTCAGGCGGTCGACGATCTGGAGCGCGACATAACGGGGTTGCTTCGCACGCTCGTCGGCTTCGGCAGTTTTGAGCTGATCAGAACCGGCACGCTGCTGAGCACGACGATCGATAACGATCTCCTGTTCACCGAAGACGGCTTGGCCTCGCCGACCCTGCAGGCGCTCGCGGAGCCGGCGGCGGTGCTGCTCACCGCGGCGTCGCACGAAGTGACCATCGAAATGACCGCCTATGCACGGCCGGCCGGCGGCAAGGTCGTCGGCGCTCGCTCAGCGGCGATAAAAGCGGCGGCGGCGCGTGCCGGCACGGTGGTCCGCACATTTGCCGGCTTCGGTGTGCCGGCCGGACAACTGGTGGTGGCGCTCGAGGACGGACGGTCCAAGCACACCCGGATCGAGTTCCGCGTCTTGGCGAAGCCGCCACAGGCGGGAGCGGGCCAATGAACAACGTCTCCCTGGTCGACCGCCCAACGCTCCATCGACCGGCGGCCGGTGAGCGCCAGACCGATGCGCGCTGGCTGATCACGTTCGCCGACCTGGCCGCGGTAATGGTCGCCTTCTTTGTCCTGCTGTTTGCCATGGCCGAAGTCGACTCCGACAAATGGGAAGGCGCGACGACGGCCTTCGACCGGCAGTTCCGCATTTCCGACGCGAATGTGACCCCGCGGCCGGTCGAAACCACCAATGTCACCCAGCGCGTCGAGGAAGCGGCGCTCGATCTGCGTTACCTCGAACGCGTGGTTGGCGAACAACTTAAAGAACATGAAGCGCTGCGAGACGTCCGCGTTGTGGTCGATGACGACCGTTTCGCCCTCGATTTCCCCGGCGAGCTGGTATTCACCGGCGGCCGCGTCGGCGTCAGTGTCAGCGGCCGTCAATCCCTGTTCGTGATCGGTGGATTGTTCGCCGGCATCGAGAACCAGGTCGCGGTGGTCGGGCACGCCGGGCCCGGTCAGGCGGACGACGCCACCGCGGATATCGATTGGGAACTGTCGTTGATGCGCGCCGCCCGGGTCGCCCGCTCGCTTCGCTCGGCCGGTTACGATCGCACGATCGAAGTGCAGGGGCGCAGCGGCAGCCGTTTCGGCGGCCCGGCGTCGGCCGCCGCAGACGGCCCACGCACGACGCTGGTTCGCCGAATCGAAATCATTGTTCAGAATGAATCAGGAGACGGCGAATGAACCGCCGAAGCAAGAAAGTCGCGCAGCGGTGGACCAGCCGGCTGACGCGCGTACTGGTCGTGGCCGGCGTCGCCGTGGCCATGCAGGCCGCCAACCTCGGCGTGGGTTACGCCGCCGAGCGCGTTGGCGTTCGCGGCGGTTTGCACCCGACATTTGCCCGTATCGTGTTCGATTGGAGCGGGCCGGTCGGTTATCAGGTCGCCGCCACCGACCAGCAGCTCACCGTCACCTTCGATCGGCCGATGGAGGGCCAGTTCGTCCGGGCGCGCCAGGCAATTGCCGATTATATCGGCGACGTGCGCCTGGAAGATGGCGGCAAGCGGGTGGTCGTCGATCTCAAGCGTCCGGTGCGCACCAGCCACTTCGTCAACGAACAATCGGTGGTGGTCGATCTCCGGCCGGCCGATGGCCGCGCCGCCGCCGCGCCGGTGCCCGAAGTCCCCGTGCAGATTTCCAACCGCAACGGCTACACCCGCATCGTGTTCGACTGGCCGGTTCGCACCGACTACCGGTTCAGCCAGAAAGACTCCCGCGTCTCGTTGAGTTTTGCCCGGCCGGGGTCGTTGGCGCTGCCCACATTGGCCCGCTCGGTGACCCCGCTGGTGACCAACCTGCAAAGCACCAAGCGCGACGATGGCACGCCGCAGGTCGACATCGATGTCGCCGGCCGGGTGCGCCATTTCCGCGATGGCCGCAAAGTGGTGCTCGACGTCCTGGGCGACAAGACCGCCCCGCAGAGCGCGAACAATACGCCGCCGCCAGCCGCCGTTGTGGCACCGCCGCCGGCCGCCGCCCCGACCAACGTCGGCGCCCCGGTACAACTGGTACCGGAGAGCCTGCGGCCGCAAGACACCGCCGCGGCGGCGTTGCCCGAAAACGCCGACACGCTCGATGTCACGGTTAAAATCGAGCTCGACGGTGTCGGTCTCGCCTTTCCCTTCAACGAGCCGACCGGGTTGGCGGCTTTTCGGCGCGGCGGTTGGTTGTGGCTGGTCTTCGATCGGCCGTTCCGCATCGACACCGGGCCGATCGCCGCGGCAGACGAGTTCATTGCCGCCGTCGAGCAGTTGGAACACGGCCAGGCCACCGTGCTGCGGCTGACCACCACGCCGGGCTTCAACGCCTCGGTGGCGCGCGAGGCGGACCGCTGGGAAATCGTCATCGCGCCGCAATTGATGCGCCCCGACAACACCCTGAAGGTTACCGCCAACCCGGGACGCGACGCCAACGTGACGCTGGGGCCGACGGTGCCGACCACACCGCTGTCGATGCGCGATCCGGAAGTCGGCGACCAGATCTTCGTGGTGACCGTCTCGGAAAGCGGCCACGGGGTCGCCCGTTCGCACCAGTTCAGCGATTTCCGGTTGTTGCCTTCGGTCCAGGGCGTCGCGGTCGTCCCCTATGCCGACGACCTCAAGGTCGAACCGCGCGCCAAGGAAATCGTCATCTCGGCCGCCGGCGGGTTGCGCCTGGCCGCGGCGCAGACGCGGCGACGGGTGCTGGCGACCACGGAAGAAAAAGCCAATGCCGAACGAATGTTCGATTTCTCGACCTGGCGTCACAGCGAGGCCGGCGGTTACGAGTCCGCTCAGAACCGCCTGTTGGCGCAGGTTGAAGCCGCCATGCCCGATGCCCGCAACGCCGCCCGGCTGGAGCTGGCGCGGTTTTATTTCGCCCACGGCATGGGTGCGCGGGCGCGCGGCATCCTGCAGCTGATCGCGACCGAATCGGAAGACACCGCACGCCTCGCCACCTTCCGGGCGCTGCGCGGCGCGGTCAACTACATCATGGGCGATTTTGACAACGCCCGCCACGACCTGTTCGATAGCGATCTCGACAGCGAGCCGGAAATCACCCTATGGCGCGCCGCGTTGGCCGCCGAAGACGGCGAATTCGGCGAGGCGACCTTCGGCCTGCGCCAGTCCGACCGCTTCGTGCAGAGCTACCCCGATGGCTTGCGCAAGCGCTTCGCCTTTCTCGGCGCGGAAACCGCGCTGGCCAACAGCGATGCGCGCGGCGGCGAATTCTGGCTGGAGATCGCCGAAGGGGCG
>JBFKGW010000075.1:0-8630 GCA_041633145.1 Alphaproteobacteria bacterium | reverse complement strand
GGTGCCGACCGAAAAGGCGCCGGTATAGAAGGCGATGGCGCGCGACGGCGCATCGCCGGACAGGCGGTCGGTCATCACGCGCAGCCCGGTCATATAGGTGCCGCCGATCCCCGCACCTTGTATCGCCTGCCACAGCAGCGCCGTCCAGAAGCCGGTCGCCGCGAACGCAAAGCCGAGCAACGCCGTCGTCGAAATCAACAGGCCGACCAGATAGATGCGGCGCGAATCGATCCGGTCGGTGAGGGTCACCAGGAGCGGTACGGCGGCGACATAGCCGGCGAAGAAAATGCCGCTGATCCAACCCGCCTGCGTGTTCGACAGCGCCCACAACGGCACCAGCGTCGGCAGCAGGGCCGGGAAGGTTGCGAAGCCGGTCATGCTGAACACATGGGCGGCGCACATGACGGAAACGATCTGCCACGTCTTCATCGCGACAGGTTAGCACTTCGAACCGGTATTTTGATGGTGCGCAGTCAGTGCGCATGCGACGGGTCAATCCACCAATGTCTGCTTATCGGCTCGATCGGAAACGGTCGGCGAATTTGTGCGCGCGGTCGCTGGCGGCGGCGAACTTCGCCGCCGTTTCTGGATAGCGCCGTCGCAGCTGGACCAGCTTGCGTTTGACCCAGATGGATTGGCGGGCCAGCAGCACGATACCGATGGCGAGAAACAGAATGCCCTGCAAGAACGGGAGGAAGAGCCCGGCAAGACCGGCCACAATGAACAGCCAGCCAATGGCGATTATTAGCCAGCGCCGCCAGCCGGAGTTGGCCCGGAGCGAGGCCGGTTTGTTTCGTGACGCGCTCAGAGGTGGATGGTGCGGTCGGCGACAGCCAGCGCGGCTTCCTTGACCGCCTCGTTCAAGGTTGGGTGGCCGTGGCAGGTGCGCGCGATATCCTCCGCGGCGGCGCCGAATTCCATGCCGACGACGATTTCGTGGATCATGGTGCCGGCGTCGGGGCCGATGATATGGGCGCCCAGGACCCGATCGGTTTTGGCATCGGCCAGCAACTTGACGAACCCATCGGTCTCGTTGGCGGCGCGGGCCCGCCCGTTAGCCGAGAACGGGAACTTACCGACCTTATAGTCGATACCGGCCTCTTTCAGCTGCTCTTCGGTCTGGCCGACCGAGGCGACCTCGGGCCACGTGTAGACGATGCCCGGAATGGCCTCGTAATTCACGTGCCCGGTCTGGCCGGCGATGATCTCGGCGCAGGCGACGCCCTCGTCTTCCGCCTTATGGGCCAGCATCGGGCCGGGCACGCAGTCGCCGATGGCGAAAATGCCTTCGACATTGGTCTGATAATGGGCGTCGATGGTGATGAAACCGCGGTTGTCGGTGGCAACGCCGACGCTCTCGAGACCCAGCCCTTCGGTATAGGGCCGTCGGCCGATCGCCACCAAGACGACGTCGCAATCGAGCGTTTCGGTATCACCGCCCGCTGCCGGCTCCAGAGTGAGCTTGATCTTGGTTTTCAGTTTCTCGGCGCCGGTGACCTTGGTGCCGAGGCGGAACTCGAAGCCCTGCTTGCCGAGGATGCGCTGGAATTGCTTGGCGACTTCGCCGTCCATACCGGGGGTGATGCGGTCGAGAAACTCGACCACCGTGACCTTGGCGCCCAGGCGGCCCCACACCGAGCCCATCTCGAGGCCGATATAGCCGGCGCCGACGACCACCAAATGCTTCGGAACCGAAGCGAGCGACAGCGCGCCGGTCGAAGTGACGATGCGTTCCTCGTCGATCTCGACGCCGGGCAGCGGCATCGATTCCGATCCGGTGGCGATCAGGATCGCCTTGGTGTCGAGAGTCTGGGCGTCGCCCTTGTCCGGCGTCACCTCGACCTTGCCGGCGGCGGCGATCCTGCCGGTACCGTGGTAGCGGTCGATCTTGTTCTTCTTGAACAGAAAATCGATGCCCTTGGTATTGTCGGTGACGACTGCGTCCTTGTGCGCCATCATCGCCGGCAGATCGAGCTTAACGCCGCTCACTTTTACGCCGTGCGCGGCCAGCGCGTGCTCGGCTTCGGCGAACTTCTCCGATGACGACAGCAGCGCCTTCGACGGGATGCAGCCGATGTTGAGGCAGGTGCCGCCAAGGCTCTCGCGCTTTTCCACGCACGCCACCTTGAGGCCGAGTTGGGCAGCGCGGATCGCGGCGACATAGCCGCCCGGCCCACCGCCGATGACGATCAGGTCGTAAGACGTACTCATTGAGACTGTTAAACCCCCACTAGCAACCGTTGCGGGTCTTCGATCGCTTGTTTGATGCGCACCAGGAAAGTGACCGCCTCGCGGCCGTCGATAATACGATGGTCGTAGCTCAGCGCCACATACATCATCGGCCGGGCGACGATCTCATCGTCGATGACAACGGCGCGTTTGACGATGTTATGCATGCCGAGAATGCCCGATTGTGGCGGATTGAGGATCGGCGTCGACAGCATCGAACCGAAGATGCCGCCATTGGTGATGGTGAAAGTGCCGCCGGTCAATTCGGCCATGGTCAGCTTGCCGTCGCGCGCGCGGGCGCCGAAATCGGCGATCGCGCTTTCGATCTCCGCAAAGCTCTTCTGGTCGGCGTCTTTCAGCACCGGCACGACCAAGCCCTGGGCGCCACCGACAGCGATGCCGATGTCGTAGAAGTTCTTATAAATCAGCTCGTCGCCGTAGATCTCGGCGTTCACCGACGGCAGCTCCTTAAGCGCGTTGATCGCCGCCTTGACGAAAAAGCTCATAAATCCGAGCCGCACCCCGTGCTTCTTTTCGAAATCGTCGCGGTATTGCGCCCGCAAGTCCATCACTGCCGACATGTCGATTTCGTTGAACGTCGTCAACATGGCGGCGGTGTTCTGAGCCTCTTTCAGCCGCCTCGCCACCGTCTTGCGCAGCTTGGTCATGCGCACGCGCTCTTCGCCGCGCGGATCGGGAGCGCGTTCGGGCAGCTCGCTGGTCGGCACGAAACCCGGCGCCGGTGCGGCAACCGGCGCGGCGGCAGGCGCCGGCGCGGCCTTGCCGCCGTTCGCGATGAAGCTCAGAACATCGGCCTTGGTGAGACGGCCGTCCTTGCCGCTCGCCGGAATCTGCGCCGGGTCGAGCCCGTGCTCGTCGATCAGTTTGCGCACCGCCGGCGCCAGCGGGTAGTCGAATTTGGCCGCGACGGTCGCCGGTTCGGCTGGCGGTGCGGCAGCTGGTGCCGTGGGCTCAGGTGTCGGTGCGGGTGCCGGTGCGCTGGGCGCGGGCGCGGTGGCGCCGGCCCCGACGGAAATTTGTCCGACCACGGTGCCAACCTCTACGTCGGTGCCTTCCTCGGCGAGGATGGCGCTCAACGTACCGGCGGCAGGCGCCGGCAGTTCGGCGGTGACCTTGTCGGTTTCGATTTCGACCAGCGGATCGTCGACGGCAACAGTATCGCCGACTTGCTTAAGCCAGCGGCCGACTGTGCCTTCGGTGACCGACTCACCCATCTCCGGCACTGAGATATCGACGGTCTCGCCGGCCGGTGCGGCAGGTTCGGATGGTGCCGGCGCGGCAGGTTCGGCCGGTTCCGGAGCAGCCTCGGCGCTGGGGGCGGCGGCGGGAGCCGGCTCTTCGGCAGCCGCTGCGCCGTTGCCTTTGCTCGCGGCGACGGCGCCTTCGCCTTCGGCGATCGCGCCGATGATCGCGCCGACCTCGACATCGGCACCTTCGGCGGCGGTTATTTCGCTGATCGTGCCGGCCGCGGGGGCCGGGATTTCCACCGTCACCTTGTCGGTTTCGACCTCGACCAGGGGTTCGTCGGCGGCGACCACGTCGCCGACCTGCTTGAACCAACGGGCGATCGTGCCCTCGGTGACCGATTCTCCCATTTCGGGGATGATGATTTGGGTTGCCATGCTCGAAAATCTCTAATTGTTGCGCGGCGTGATCAGCCGGTGAGCGCTTCGGCGACCAGCGCGGCTTGTTCTTCGCGATGCCGCGCAAGACTACCAGTGGCGGGTGAAGCGGCCTCGGTGCGGCCGACGTAGCGCGGGCGGGTTTGCTTGGCGCCGATTTCCATCAGAACTTCTTCGAGGCGGCGGTCGACAAACGTCCACGCACCCATATTCTGCGGTTCTTCCTGACACCAGATGATTTCGGCGTTGGGGAAGCGGCCGAGCTCCTCGATCAGAGCCTGGCGCGGGAACGGGAACAGCTGCTCCAGCCGCAGGAAAAATACATCGCGGCTGCCGGCTTGCGCGCGCGCTTCGTAGAGATCGTAATAGACCTTGCCCGAACACAGGACGACGCGTTTGACCTCGTCGTCCTCGCACAGCTTTTCGTTGTCGTAGAGCACCCGGTGGAAGGTGGTGCCGGGGCCGAAATCGGTGAGATCGGAAACACACAGCTTGTGCCGTAGCAGCGATTTCGGCGTCATCACCACCAGCGGCTTGCGGAAGTTGCGGCGCACCTGGCGGCGCAGTGCGTGGAAATAGTTCGCCGGCGTGGTGATGTTGCAGACCTGCATGTTGTCTTCGGCGCAGAGCTGCAGATAGCGCTCGAGACGGGCCGAAGAATGCTCCGGTCCTTGGCCTTCGTAGCCGTGGGGCAGCAGCATGACCAGGCCGGACATACGCAGCCACTTCGATTCGCCGGGCGCGATGAACTGGTCGATGATGACCTGGGCGCCGTTGGCGAAATCGCCGAATTGCGCTTCCCACAGCACCAATGCATGCGGCTCGGCCTGGCTATAGCCGTATTCGAACCCGAGCACGCCGAACTCGGACAGCGGACTGTCGATGCATTCGAACGGCGCTTGGCCGTAACGAATGCTGTTGAGCGGAATGTAGCGTTCTTCGGTTTCCTGGTCGTACAGGATGGCGTGGCGCTGCGAGAAGGTGCCGCGGCCGACGTCTTCGCCCGACAGGCGCACCGGTGTCGATTCGCACAGCAGCGAGCCGAACGCCAGCGCCTCGGCGGTCGCCCAGTCGAGGCCGGTGCCGGTTTCGAACATCTTTGCCTTGGTTTTGAGCTGGCGAACGATCTTCGAGTTCAAATTGGCGCCGGGCGGTGGCGTTGTCAAAGCGTGTCCGACTTCCTTCAGCGTCTCGATGTCGACCGCGGTGTCGCCGCGCCGCGCTTCGCCCTCGGCGAGCCCGATTTCGGCCCAGCGGCCTTCCAGCCAGTCGGCCTTGTTGGGCCGGTAGCTCTTGGCGCCGTCGAACTCGGCCTCGAGATGGGCCTGGAATTCCTCGACCATTTGGTCGCCTTCGCCGGCTTTGATGACACCTTCGTCTTCGAGCTGCTTGGCATAGATCGCGCGGGTTGTTGGGTGCTCGGCGATCTTCTTGTACATCAGCGGCTGGGTGAACGCCGGCTCATCGCTTTCATTGTGTCCGGCACGGCGATAGCCCCACATGTCGATGACTACGTCCGCCTTGAAGCGGTAGCGGTATTCGGTGGCGATACGCGTGATATGCAACGACGCTTCGGCATCGTCGCCGTTTACATGGAAGATCGGCGCCTGAATCATCTTGGCTACATCGGACGAGTAGGGCGAGGAACGCGCGTAGGTCGGATTGGTGGTAAAGCCAATTTGGTTATTGGTAATGACGTGGATGGTGCCGCCGGTGCGGTAGCCGCGCAATTGCGACAGATCGAGCGTTTCCGCTACCAGGCCCTGGCCGGCGAACGCCGCGTCACCGTGCAGCAGCAACCCCACCACCTGATCGCGGTCGCGGTCGCCGCGCAACTGTTGTTTGGCTCTGACTTTGCCCAAAACCACCGTATTGACCGCCTCCAGGTGGCTCGGATTGGGGGTCAGCGAGAGGTGCACGGTGTTACCGTCGAAGGTGCGGTCGGAACTGGTGCCGAGATGGTATTTCACGTCGCCCGAGCCCATCACGTCGTCGGGGTGCGGCGCGTTGCCTTCGAACTCGGAGAACATGGCGCGGAACGGTTTGTCCAAGAAATTCGCCAAGACGTTCAGCCGGCCGCGATGGGCCATGCCGATGACCAGTTCGCGCATGCCCAATTGACCGCCGCGCTTGACGATCTGTTCGAGCGCCGGGATCAGCGTCTCGCCGCCTTCGAGGCCGAAGCGTTTGGCGCCGGTGTACTTTTTATCGAGGAATTGCTCGAACACTTCCGATCGGGTAAGCGCCGACAGAATCGCTTTTTTGCCTTGTTCGGTGAAGTCGGTTTGGTTGCGCACCCCCTCGATGCGTTCCTGGATCCAGGCCTTCTCGTCGGGGCCCTGGATGTGCATGAACTCGACACCGATCGATTTGCAGTAGGTGTCGCGCAAGACGCCGAGAATCTGGCGCATCGTCGCCGATTCGAGACCGAGCACGTAGTTGATGAAAATCGGCCGGTCGAGATCGGCGTCCATGAAGCCGTAGGTTTCGGGGTCGAGCTCCGGGTGCGGCTCCGGTTTGACCAGGCCCAGCGGGTCGAGCGAGGCTTCCAAGTGGCCGCGCACGCGGTAGGCGCGGATCAACATCAGCGCGCGAATCGAATCGAGTGTCGCCCGGCGGATCTGGTCGGGTGCGGCTTCCGGCAGCGGCGTGGCGCCGTAGGCGAGCGGTGCGCCGGCTAACGGCGCGCCTTGCGCGGCGGCAACCGCGGCAGGAACATGACCGTTGCCGCCGCCATTGGTGCCAACCACAGCGGTGCTGCGGGGCGCCCAGCTGGCGCCGCGCATCTCTTCCAGCAGCTCGCGCGCGTCGTCGTGCAGGGTGGCGAAGAAATCCCGCCAACTGGGATCGACGCTATCGGGATTTTCCAGATACTTGGCGTACAATTCGGCGACAAATGTCGCGTTGGCGCCATGCAGAAACGACATCTGTTCGATAATGCTGCCCATTTGTCCTCCGCGGCCTTCTGCCACGTTTGCCAATGTTGCAGCGCCTTATATGGGCGTTGCGTTGCGTTGCCGCTAGCCGTTCAATGCCTTTAACATGGTGCTGCCGAGCGCCGCCGGCGAGTCCGCGACATGAAAACCTGCTGCCTTCATGGCCTCGATTTTAGCTTCGGCCGTACCTTGACCCCCCGAGATAATGGCGCCGGCATGCCCCATGCGCTTGCCCGGAGGCGCGGTCACACCGGCGATAAATCCCGTCATTGGTTTTTTTACGGGCGATTGGTTAACAAATTCTGCCGCTTCTTCCTCCGCCGAGCCGCCGATTTCACCGATCATGATGATGCCTTCGGTCTCGTCGTCGTCGAGAAACATGGCGATGGCGTCGATGAAGTTGGTGCCATTCACCGGATCGCCGCCGATACCGATGCAGGTCGACTGGCCAAGACCGGCGGCGGTGGTTTGCGCCACTGCTTCGTAGGTCAGGGTGCCCGAGCGCGAGACGATGCCAACGCGCCCGCGGGTGTGAATATGGCCCGGCATGATGCCGATTTTGCACTCGTCGGGCGTGATAACGCCGGGGCAGTTGGGGCCGATCAGGCGCGTCTTCGAGCCATCGAGGGCGCGCTTGACCTTGACCATGTCGAGCACCGGGATGCCTTCGGTGATGCACACCACCAATTCGATGTCGGCATCGATCGCCTCCAAGATGGCGTCGCCGGCGAATGGCGGCGGTACGTAGATCGCCGAAGCGGTGGCGCCGGTCTCAGCGACCGCCTCGGCAACGGTATTGAACACCGGCAGGTCGAGATGGGTGGTGCCGCCCTTGCCCGGGGTCACGCCGCCGACCATCTGGGTGCCGTAGGCAATCGCCTGCTCGGAATGGAAGGTGCCCTGCGCCCCGGTGAATCCCTGGCAGATCACCTTGGTGTCGCGGTTGACCAGTACAGCCATCGCTCAAGCCGCCTCTTTTACGGCGTGGACGACTTTCTCTGCCGCATCCGCCAAATTATCCGCCGACACGATCGGCAGTCCTGAATCGGCAAGGATTTGCTTGCCCAGTTCGACGTTGGTGCCTTCGAGCCGGACCACCAGCGGCACCTTCAGGCCGACTTCCTTCACAGCGGCGACCACGCCCTCGGCGATCACGTCGCAGCGCATGATGCCGCCGAAGATGTTGACGAGGATGCCCTTCACGTTCGGGTCCGAGGTGATGATCTTGAACGCCTCGGTCACCTTCTCCTTGGTCGCGCCGCCGCCCACGTCGAGGAAGTTCGCCGGCTCCGCGCCGTAGAGCTTGATGATGTCCATCGTCGCCATCGCGAGGCCCGCGCCGTTGACCATGCAGCCGATCTCGCCATCCAGCGCGATGTAGTTCAGGTCGTATTTCGACGCTTCGAGTTCCTTCGGGTCCTCTTCAGTGGTGTCGCGCAGTTCGGCGATATCGGGGTGGCGGTAGATCGCATTGCCGTCGAAGCCCATCTTGGCGTCGAGGCATTTCAGGTCGCCCGCGTCGGTGACGATCAGCGGGTTGATCTCCAGCATCTCCATGTCCTTGTCGACGAAGAGCTGGTAGAGGGTGCCCATCAGCTTCACGCATTGCTTGACCTGCCCGCCTTTCAGCCCGAGGCCGAAGGCGATGCGGCGGCCGTGGAACGGCTGGTATCCGGTGGCCGGGTCGACCGAGAAGGACAGGATCTTCTCCGGGGTCTTCTCGGCCACCTCCTCGATGTCCATGCCGCCCTCGGTGGAGGCGACGAACGAGATCCGGCTGCTCTGGCGGTCTACCAGCAGGGCGAGATACATCTCGGTCTCG
>JBFKGW010000074.1:0-8641 GCA_041633145.1 Alphaproteobacteria bacterium | reverse complement strand
CTGCGGGTCCGGCACCTGCCGGTTGTTGGCGATCATCACCTGTTCGATTTCCGGCCGGGTGGCATTCGCCTTATCGCCGATTACCCGGTTGTTGGTCGGTACCTGGCGCCAGCCGTAGAGCGCGTGGCCGTAATTTAGGATCTCGGACTCGACAATCGAACGGCAGCGTTCCTGCGCGTCGTAATCGGTACGCGGCAGAAAAATCATGCCGACGGCGAGCCGCCTTTGGCCCGGCTCGTGGCCGGTATTGCGGATATGCTCCTTGAAGAAGTCCTGCGGGATCTGCACGTGGATGCCGGCGCCGTCACCGGTCTTGCCGTCGGCGTCGACCGCGCCGCGGTGCCACAGCGCCTTCAGCGCCTCGATGCCCGCCTCGACGACCTGGCGCCGCGGCTTGCCGTCGATCGCGGCGACCAGGCCGACGCCGCAAGCATCGTGCTCGTGCGCCGGATCGTAGGCGTGATTGACCTCGAGGTCGGCGGCGGCGTCGCGCCACGCGGCGACAAAGTCTTTGCCCGACAGGTTCTGTTCACTCATGCCGTCATACCTCCTGTCCTTCATTCAGCCGCGACGGCGCTGGTTTCCGCCGCCACGCGCGCTTGCACGTACTTGTGCATCGCTTCGGCGGCGTCGCGCCCGTCGCGGATCGCCCAAACCACCAGGCTGGCGCCGCGCACAATGTCGCCGGCGGCGAAGACGCCGTCCATTTCGGTCATACCGGTGTGGAAATCAGCCTTCAGCGTGCCCCAGCGGGTCACCGTCAATTCCGGTTCGCCGAACATCGCCTGCAGGTCTTCCGGGTCGAAACCCAGTGCCGTTACCACCAGATCGGCATCGATGGTGAAGGTCGATTCGGGAACAGGCTCGGGCGTTTGCCGGCCCGACGGGTCGGGCGCACCCAACCGCATGCGATGGCCGCGCACCGCCGACACGCCCTGTCCAGGCTCGCCGAGATAGGCCTCGGGCGCGGACAGCCAGACGAACTCGACGCCTTCTTCTTCGGCGTGGGTTACTTCGCGTTGCGAGCCCGGCATATTCGCCCGGTCGCGCCGATACAGGCACTTGACCGAGGCGGCGCCTTGGCGAACGGCGGTGCGCACACAGTCCATCGCGGTATCACCGCCGCCGATGACGACAACGTTCTTGCCCTTGGCATCGAGCGAGCCGTCATCGAACTCGGGCACCGGGTCGCCGAGGCCTTTGCGGTTCGAGGCGGTCAGATAACGCATCGCCGGCACGATGTTCTCGAGCCCCGAGCCCGGCAGCTCGATGTCGCGGGCTTTGTAGACGCCGGTGGCAATCAAGATCGCCTCATGCTCCTCGCGCAACTGCGCAAAGGTTATGTCGCGGCCGATCTCGACATTGAGGTGAAATTGCACACCGCCGTCTTCGAGCAACTGGGCGCGCCGCTGCACGATTTCTTTCTCGAGCTTGAAATTGGGAATGCCGTAAATCAGCAGGCCGCCGACCCGGTCGTAGCGGTCGTAGATGTGCACCTGGTAGCCCCTGCGGCGCAGCACATCGGCCGCCGCCAGGCCACCCGGTCCGGCGCCGATAATGCCGATCGATTCGGTGCGTTCGCGGCGCGGCTCGATCGGCTTGATCCAGCCGTTATCGAACGCCGTCATAGTCAGGTAATTTTCAACCGTGCCGATCGTCACTGTACCGTGACCCGACTGTTCGATGACGCAGTTGCCCTCGCACAGCCGGTCTTGCGGACAAATGCGGCCGCAGATTTCCGGAAACGTGTTGGTCGCCGCGGAGACTTCGTAGGCCTCCTGCAAGCGGCCTTCGGCGGTCAGCATCAGCCAATCGGGGATATTGTTGTGCAGCGGGCAGTGGACCTGACAAAACGGCACGCCGCACTGCGAGCATCGGCCGGCCTGCTCGGCTGCCCGTTCGCGCGCGAACCGGGCATACACCTCGTGCCAGTCCCGCCGGCGCACCTCCGGCGACGATTTATCCGGCATCTGCCGTTCGCGATTAACGAATTTGAGCATCTTATCGCTCATCACCACCTGCCGTTCCACGGATCCGGGCCGCGATCTTTGCTGGTCGCGTACCGCGTTCCTCAACCTACGCCTGCGGTTTACCGCAGTTCACTTATCTACCGCGCAGAAACCTCTCGCGACGCTAGTATTGCTCGCCGCGACGGGTCTCGCCGCTTTTTTTGAATCCACCCAACGGGTGATCCCACCGGGGACCTGGCTCGTTGTCTGGCCTCGCCAGCTGGCGAATTTCGATTGGGGCCCCTCTAACTGTCAATCCTTATAAGCCAAAAACCCGCACGAAACCAGCAAAAACCAACAAATAGGTCATAGTTTCTGACCAATATCCCTTATGAGAATTAATAAGATATTTCATAAGATGGTTAGCATTTCGTAAAAAAGCAATTTAAGGTCCGATATAGGACTATCGGTCCCTATCCCAAGCCATAAAACCGCTTGGGTTCGACTCCTCTCCTGATGATATAAGCGCTCACTGCGGTGTTCGGGCGGCCATCCAACCACCCAAGGCAGGTACAACCACCGCGCTTGGCTAGCGGATTTCGGGGACGATGGGCCTGCTGGAAATCATCATCCTGGCAACCGTTCAGGGCATTACCGAGTTTTTGCCGATCAGTTCTTCCGGCCACCTGCGCGCTGCAGCAGAAATACTCGGCATCCCTGGCAGCACGCTAGTCATCGACGTCGCGGTACATGTGGGATCCCTGGGCGCCGTTATCGTCTATTTCTGGCGTGATATCGTGCGCATATTGATGGGCGTCGTCCAAGGTTTAACGGGCGCACGTTCAGAAGGCGGGCTCCTGGCGCTCTATCTCGTGATCGCCACCATACCCGTCTTCTTCGCCGGTTTTTTCGGTCGCGACTTTATCGATAGCGAGTTGCGCGGCCTCGAAATCATCGGCTGGACGATGATCGGCTTCGCCATTGTGTTGTGGTGGGCCGACCGAACGGGCATGACGGTGCTGCGCCTCGAACACCTGACCGTCCGCAACGCCATCATTATCGGCGTCGCGCAGGTACTCGCCCTGGTTCCGGGCACCAGCCGGGCGGGCATCACCATATCGGCAGCGCGGATGCTCGGCTACGAGCGCACCGAGTCGGCGCGCTTCTCGATGCTGCTGTCGGTACCGGCGATCGCCGGCGCAGGATTACTGATCGGGCTGGAGCTTGCCGCCAGCGGCGACCCGGCGTTGACCCGTGGTGCAGTGATTGCAGGATTTCTTGCCTTCATTACCGCCTTGGCGGCGATCGCCTTTTTGATGCGCTGGCTGCAGTTCGCCAGCTTCATGCCCTTCATCATCTATCGGATCTTGCTCGGCGGCGGGATCCTCTATTGGATCTATATGGCCTAGCCCTCGCGGCCGAAATCGGGGCTGACATTACCGGTCGTCACGTCGCCAGCGCCGGCGTCGAGCGCAAAAACGGGCACCGGTTCGCGCCTTCCCTTGACGTCGATCGCCGGCAACTCGCGCATCGGGTAGCCGCCGGTCAATTGCGCCCGCACGGCGCCCGAAATAAGTAGATCTTCTTGGGTTTCCTTGCAGTGATCGGCCACCAACGCGGCGACATTCACGGTATCGCCCATCACCGTGTATTCAAGCCGGTCCTCGGTGCCGACGTTGCCGACCACCGCCGGCCCGCAATGGATACCGATGCCGTGCTGGATTTCCGCCTTACCGGCGGCCGCCCGCTCGCGATTCAATTCCGCCAGCGCTGAGCGCATGGCGATCGCCGCATCGACCGCCTGCCGCGTCGCTTCGGGCCGCGCCGTCGGCGTCCCGAAGGTCGCCATTACCGCGTCGCCAATGAACTTATCGAGGGTACCGTCGTGAGCGAACACCGCGTCGACCATTCGCGACTGGTAGTCCGAGACGAAGGTCATCAATTCCTGGGGCTGCAGGCTTTCTGACAGGCGGGTGAAATCGCGGATGTCGCAAAACAACACCGCGACATCCTGTACGCGCCCGCCCGGCCGCAAGAAATCCTCGCCGGCCGCGCTGATCTGTTCGCGCACCGTCGGCGAGAAATACCGGCCGAGCTGAGCGTTCGCCCGTTCCAGCCTTACGCCATCGAGGATCAATCGACGGCCGATAAAGGTGGTCGCCACAATAAGCGCGCCAACCAACAATACAACAGCGAACTCGCCCGCCACCTGTGGCAATGACACAGCCGGTCCGATAAAGGCGGTGAGATAATCGTCGGTCCATCGGGTCTGTGCATCGTTCACCGCGATGGCGCCGAGCCCGATATATATCAGCGCCATGCCGCAGGTCGCGAGCAGGGGATACAAGGGCCGCAAGGTCAGCGCATTCAGGGCGATAAAGATCGCCATCAGACCACCCATCGCGCTTTTGAACAAAAGCGCGGTCGGCACGGCCGCTCCGCCGATGGCGTCCCACCAGCCAACCAACAGTCCCACCATAAGGGCGACATCTACGGCGACCGCCGCCAAGCCGACTAGCACCACGCGGTGGGTGAGCTGCAGAACGATCAACAGCAGAGCCACCACGACAAGTCCGGTGGACAGACCAATTAAAGAGTTGAGTCGACCGACAGTCGAGGCCGCGGCGAGCGTTTGGTCGACGGGCAGGCCGATGCCGATGACAATGAGCCGCGCGATTAACGCGATGCGAATGCCGCGAAATTCACGCTCGCGCAGCAAATCGGCGGCGGTGGCCATCGGGTCGGCCCCACCTCAAACAACCGATGTCCGCCCCAGACGCCCTCCGCGGCGATACCTCTGCAGGTAAGTCGGCACAATCGCTTCCAGAGCGGTTGCCTGAACGCCCAGATCGGCCAGCGTCAGCGCCCCCTCGCTAACCACGCTGTCGGTCTTGAGCGAAATCAGTTGATCGCGCGTCAACGGCGGTTTCGGCAGCAGTCCCAGAAAGGCCGCCTGAACCTGACCGACGGCGAAGGGAATCGGCACGAGAAGGCGGTGGCGGCGCGTTTCCGCCAAAACGATCTCCATCAGATCGGCAAAAGTGTAGACGGACGGCCCGCCCAACTCATAGGTCTTGCCGACCGCGTCCGGATTCCCCAGCGCGTTGACGATCGCTGCTGCAACGTCGCCGACGTAAACCGGCTGGAAGCGCGTTTTGCCGCCGCCGTATAGCGGCAGCGCCGGCAGAACGCGCGCCAACGCGCCGAACAAATTAAAAAAGCCATCTTCGGGACCGAACACGATCGACGGGCGCAGAATGGTGGCGCCGGGAAAATGTTCGCGCAACGCCTCCTCGCCCGCGCCTTTGGAGCGGTGGTATTCCGACCACGCAGTTGTCCGGGCGCCAATCGCCGACACATGCACCAGGCGCTTCACGCCGGCTTCGGCGCAGGCGCGCGCTATCATTGCCGGCGCGTCGACATGGACTGCCGCAAAATTTTGCCGGCCCCGTTTGAACAGAATGCCCACCAGGTTGACGACCGCGTCGGCACCGTCGACCGCGCGCGCCACGGCTGCGGCATCGCGCACGTTCACCGCAATCGGCGTGACCTGGCCAACTTGCCCGAGGGGCCGCAGAAATTTGGCTTTTTCCGGGTCGCGCACGGCAACCGTGACCACCGCCCCTTGGTCGGCCAGGCGTTCGACGACATAGCGCCCAATAAAACCCGACCCGCCGAATACGGTGACCCGTTGTTGTTCCATGATCGTCGGCTCCCCGTGCCCTTTTGCGAAACGATCAGGCGTCAGACGCCGTTCGCTTGTGTATAACGCCTCGCCGGCAAGCCTGCCAAGCACGCTGCGATTTTGCGCGACGTTAGGATATTGACAAGGTTCGCGGGCGCAGAGTAGCAACCAAGCCACACATTATCACGGCGTGGCCCTGGCACCTTATACTGAATACTGATTGCGACGGCTCCTTGGATATCAAGCTCCATCAAAACGACCTGCCGGACGGACTCGATCTCGGCCCGGTAATCGCCGTCGATACGGAAACGTTGGGTCTAAATTTGGTGCGCGACCAGCTGTGTTTGGTGCAACTGTCGGCCGGTGACGGCACTGCCCACCTCGTCCAGTGGCCCGCCGGCGGCGGCGGCGCCTACGATGCGCCCAACCTGAAAGCAATGCTGGGCGATCCGGCAATTTTGAAGCTGTTCCATTTTGGCCGCTTCGATTTGGCCGTGCTGCGCCGCGACCTCGGTGTGGTCGCAGCGCCAGTCTATTGCACCAAAATCGCATCCAAACTGGTGCGCACCTTCACCGACCGGCATGGCTTGAAGGATTTGTGCCGCGATTTGCTGGGCGTCGAAATATCGAAGCAGCAGCAAACCTCCGATTGGGGCGCCGATAGTCTGAGCGACCAGCAGCTGGAATACGCAGCCAGCGACGTTTTGTATTTGCACGATCTGAAGAAACGCCTAGATGTACTGCTGGCGCGCCAGGACCGCACGACCTTGGCGCAAAAGTGCTTCGAATTTTTACCGATTCGTGCGGAACTCGACCTAGCCGGCTGGTCAGATGAAGATATCTTCGCCCACAGCTGAGGTGCATCAGCTTGCCCAAGGGACGTTTCATTGACCTTTCAATGTCACCGTCCCATACTGCAACCGCTTGATTCGCGGACGATTATCTGCCTCCGGCCGGCCAACGTCGGAACCTGAATGGACATGATCCGCAACCCGAACCCGCAAATCGCGCCCGAATGACTCGTTTGCCAGAAGCTAAAGTTATGGATATCGATTCCGCCGACAGCGGGACCGCCCAGTCGAACGACCTGGCCGCGGCCCGCCGCGTGCTGCGACTCGAAGCGGATGCTTTGCGGAGCATTTCCGACGCGCTCGACGGCACTTTCGCGGAGGCGGTCGAAATTCTCGCTGGGGTGACCGGGCGGGTCGTCGTCACCGGCATGGGCAAGAGCGGCCACGTCGCCCGTAAGATTTCGGCCACGCTGGCCAGCACGGGCACGCCGTCGCATTATGTTCACCCGGCCGAAGCGAGCCATGGCGATTTGGGCATGATTACCCGTTCCGACGCCGTCCTGGCGCTGTCGAACTCGGGCGAAACGCCCGAGCTTGGCGACCTTGTCGATTATTGCCGGCGCTTCAGAATCCCGCTAATCGCGCTGACCGGCAAACCCGGCAGCACGCTCGGCGAAAACAGCGATTGCGCCTTGGTTCTGCCGGCGATTACCGAAGCCTGCCCGATGGGCCTGGCGCCGACGACGTCGACAACCGCCATGCTGGCGATCGGCGACGCGCTCGCCGTCGCCTTGTTGGAACGCCAGGGGTTCACCACCGAGCATTTCCAGGTACTTCATCCCGGCGGCAAGCTGGGTCAAAGTTTGCTGCGGGTCAACGACCTGATGCACACGGGCGATGAGTTACCGTTGGTTGGGCCCGACGTTGCTATGTCGGACGTTATCCTGACCATGACCGCGAAAAGATTCGGTTGTGTCGGCGTTGTTGAAGCAGATGGAACGCTGACGGGAATATTCACCGACGGCGATTTGAGCCGCCATATATCGAAAGACCTCCTCGACAGCGCGGTCGGCGCAGTGATGACCCACTCACCCAAGACGATACGTTTGGGCGCTCTGGCCTCTGAAGCGCTCGGCACCATGAACGACAACGCGATCACCGTGTTGTTCGTTGTCGACGGCGAAGTGCCGGTCGGCATCGTACATATGCATGATTGCCTGCGGGCGGGGATCGCCTGACGCCGATGACCGAAGCGCCGCCATCTGTACCGTTAACGGACCCGCTGGCGAAAGCGCCGGAGGCGCAAGTCCGGATGCGCGCCGATATCGGTCCGCGCACACACCGCGGCAGGTTTGGCCGCTCCCGCTTCATCGCAGCGATGAAGTTGATCCTGCCTAGCCTGGCAATGCTTTTATTGGTTGTCGTCGTCGCCTGGCCGGAACTGGTCGACAATGACGACCGGTTTCGCATCCCCGAAGCGGTAGGTCCGATCGGCACTTCGCGGCCGCAAGTGCTCAACGCCCGTGTCCTGGGCGTCGATTCGAAATCCCAGCCGTTTCAAATTACCGCCGAGACCAGCGCATTAAAAAACGAGAACGGACACGAATTTTATCTGCTGGAACAGCCAAAAGCCGATATCGTCCTCCAGGATGGCTCCTGGGTCGCGCTCACCGCACTCGACGGCCGGTTCGAAGAAGACACCAAGTTTCTTTATTTGCTGGGCGACGTGAACGTGTTCCACGATGCCGGGCACGAATTCAGCACGCCAAAAGCGCGGTTTAACCTCAACGACCAATCTGCGTCCGGCGACGACCCAGTTGAAGGGCAAGGGCCGCTGGGGACGCTGCAGTCCGAAGGTTTCCGCATCTTCGACGGCGGCGACCGCGTGCTGTTTACCGGAAAAGCGCAAATGCTCGTCTACCGCGGCGCGCGAGATCTGCAATGATCGCAGCGAAACCAGCAGCTTTGGCATTTGCCGCGGCACTCGCCGGCTGGGCCATAGCGAGCACCGCTGACGCCCAGTCGCTGGGCTTCGGCCGCGGCGGCGGCGATCCCATCCATATCGAGGCCAACGACGGAATCGAATGGCAACGCGCGAACCAGCTCTACGTCGCGCGCGGCGACGCCCGCGCCACTCAAGGCGGCGTCACGGTTGCCGCCGACGAACTGGTTGCCCATTACCGCTCGACAGATACCGGCACCGACGAGATTTATCG
>JBFKGW010000073.1:0-8677 GCA_041633145.1 Alphaproteobacteria bacterium | reverse complement strand
TGGAAACCCTCGAGGGTGTGCAGGCCGAGTTCAACGGCGCGCAATCGGGCGGCAAGAAAGTGTCGCTCGCCGACCTGATCGTCCTGGGCGGTTGCGCCGCCGTGGAAGAAGCCGCGAAGGCGGCCGTGCACGCGGTTGCGGTTCCCTTCGCGCCGGGCCGCACCGACGCCTCGCAGGAGCAGACCGACGTGGATAGCTTCGCCGCGCTCGAGCCGGTCGCAGACGGGTTCCGCAACTACCTCAAGACCGACTTCACGGTGTCGGCCGAGGAACTGCTGGTCGATAAGGCGCAACTCCTGACGCTGACCGCGCCCGAGATGACGGTTCTTATCGGCGGCATGCGTGTGCTGGGCGCGAACCACGGCCAATCGCAGCACGGCGTCTTCACGGACCGGCCGGAGGCGCTGACCAACGACTTCTTCGTGAACCTGCTCGACATGCGCACGGAGTGGAAGGCGACCTCGGAAGCGCAGGATGTGTTCGAAGGAAGCGACCGCGCAACCGGCAAAGCGAAGTGGACCGGCAGCCGTGTCGACCTCATTTTCGGTTCGAACTCCCAGCTCCGGGCCCTCGCGGAAGTCTATGCCGGTGACGACAACCAAGAGGCGTTCGTCCACGACTTCGTGGCGGCCTGGACCAAGGTGATGAACGCGGATCGCTTCGATCTTGCCTAATTTCGGCGCAAAAGCGCTCGAACGCTGCTGCAGCGCAGCGGCGTTCGAGCGCCTGGTCCGGAACGGGCGCTGTCCGTCTCATGCGATCGTTTCTGCGAAGGTATGCTGACGCAGGCTCAACGCCATGACCTGATGCCACGCAGCCGAGACAGCGGCGCAAATCTATATGTAACCAGGTTGGCTCGAGCGATGACCAGCTCTGGCTGAACCCAGCCGTCAGCGGAGGTCTCCAATTACTTTCGGTTGGCGTCCACAACCGAGCACAGGAAGGCTTGCGGCGACGGTCGCCTCTCTCGCGTGTTGGTAGGGGCTCGAAAGGTACCGCCGCAACTCGGTCTGGCGCGCGAAGGCGCGACCGTCGGTGATGGTGTCCTGCGAAAAGCCAACACCGCTTGCCCTGCCCTTCGGCGGCGCGAAGACTAAATGACAACCGGCGCGGCTACGCTATACTCCGCCGCCCGCATACCGCATACAAGGCCGCCGGCGTCTCGTCCGGCGCGCCGAAACCTGAGGAAACCGACGCACGTGTCAGCACCGGCGAAACCGTCCGAACAGGCCGTCAAAACCGACAAGGTGGCGATCGTCGCCGCCGACTTCGAGGCCGCGCAGACGGCATTGGCGGAGTTGACCAAAGCCTATGGCGCGGTCGACCCCAGCGAGGCCGACGTGATCGTCGCGCTCGGCGGCGACGGCTTCTTGCTACAAACCCTGCGGCGCTATATCGACCGCGAAATTCCGGTGTTCGGCATGAACCGCGGGTCGGTCGGCTTCCTGTTGAACGAATACCGCACCGGCGATCTGCCCCAGCGCCTCGCCAACGCCCAGCCGGTGACGCTCTATCCCCTGCGCATGCGCGCCAAAACCGCCGACGGCGCGCGCCACAACTCGCTGGCGATCAACGAGGTCTCGCTGCTGCGCGAGACCTACCAGGCGGCCAAGCTGGAGATCCAGGTCGACGGCGTGGTGCGCCTGCCCGAGCTGATTTGCGACGGCGCGCTGGTGTCGACGCCGGCCGGCAGCACTGCCTACAACCTGTCGGCGCACGGCCCGATCATTCCCTTGAGCGCCGAAATATTGGCGCTCACGCCGATCAGCGCCTTTCGCCCGCGGCGCTGGCGCGGCGCGCTGCTGCCGCATACCGCCAAGGTGCGCTTCCTGGTGCACGATCATGCGAAGCGGCCGGTCAGCGCGACCGCCGACGACACCGAAATTCGCGACGTCGTCGAAGTCGAGGTCGCCGAAGACCGCGACGCCAGTTTCCAGTTACTGTTCGACCCCGAGGGCAATCTCGAAGAACGCATCCTCAAAGAGCAGTTCACGCCTTAAACCCTTAGTCCGCACCCCAGCCCGCGCCGCACCGACGCCCGTGACCCAGCTTGCCGAAACCGCCCCCGCCATCGAACTGACGCCGCCCGACATCGAACCCTACCGGGCCGGCAATACCGGCGTGCCGTTCGTCACGTCGTTCGACAGCGGCCAGGCCGGCCCGCACGCGATGATCTGCGCGATCGTCCACGGCAACGAATTGTGCGGCGCGATTGCGCTCGACCAACTGCTGCGGGCCGGGGTGCGGCCGAAACGCGGCCGCCTCACCCTGGCGTTCGCCAATCCCGACGCCTACGCCAGCTTCGACCCCAAGCGGCCGGCCTCTTCGCGTTTCGTCGACGAGGACATGAACCGGCTGTGGTCGGCCGACGTGCTGGCCGGTGGTCGCTCAAGCGTCGAGCTCGAGCGCGCCCGCGCGCTGCGCCCGCTGGTCGACACCGTCGACATGCTGCTAGATCTCCATTCCATGCAGTCGCACTGCCGGCCGCTGCTGTTGAGCGGGCCGTCGCCGAAAGGCCGCAGCTTCGCCGCCGGCCTGGCGAGCCCGGCGGTGATCGTCGCCGACAATGGCCACGCCGGTGGCACCCGGCTGCGCGACTATGCCGGCTTCAGCGCGCCCGGCGACCCGAGGAACGCCCTGCTCGCCGAATGCGGCCAGCATTGGCGCACCGAGACCGCCGACGTCGCCACCGACACCGCCTACCGGTTTCTCGTCAACCTCGACATGGTCGATGCCGACGCCGCGGCGCCCCACCTGTTGCCCGCGCAAGCGGTGCCCGCGCAGTGGATCGAGGTGACCGACGCGGTCAGCGTCGCCAGCGAGCGCTGCCATTTCACCGCCGACTACACCGGCCTCGAAGTGATCCCCACGGCCGGCACGGTGATCGCCGTCGACGGCGACGAGGAAATCCAAACCCCGTATGACGATTGCGTTCTGGTGATGCCGACGCGCCGCATGGTGCCCGGGCAAACCGCGGTTCGCCTCGGGCGTTATATCGACCTGCCGGCAGGCCATGGCGACTGAACCGGCAACCCCCGCACCCGTACCGTCGGTGGTCCATCGCCTGGGCCGGGGCGACTTGCGCAAGTTCGCCCTGGCGCTGGTCACCGGCACGGCTGGCGGCGCGGTGTTCAATTATCTCGACATGCCGCTGCCCTGGATGATGGGCGCCATGTTCACCACCGGCATGATCTCGCTGAGCGGCGTCGAGCTTAAAATCGACTCGCGCCTGCGCACTCTGATGATCCTGGTGATCGGGGTGCTGCTCGGCGGCGCCTTCTCGCCCGAGATCCTCGAGCGCATTCCGCGCTGGCCGATCACCCTGGCGTCGCTGGCGCTGTTCGTCGCGTTTAGCACCTTCGCCGCCTATTTGTTCTACCGCGCCGCCGCCAAGTTCGATCCGCGCACCGCCTTCTTCGCCGCGGTGCCGGGCGGCCTCAACGAAATGATCCTGCTCGGCGAGGCGGCCGGCGGCGACCAACGCCAGATCAGCATCGCCCACACCACCCGCATCTTCTTCGTCGTCATGGTGCTGCCGTTCTTGTTCCGCGTGTTCGGCGATCTGGGCACCACGGTGCGCACCTTCGGCGGCGCCGACGCCGGCGCGATCGGCCCGACCGACGTCGCCATCCTGACCGGCTGCGCCATCGTCGGCTACTTCACCGCTCGCCTGTTGCGCATTCCCGCGCCGCACATCACCGGGCCGATGATCTTCAGCGCCACGGTTCACCTGGCCGGCTTCACCGAGGCCTCGCCGCCGGCCGTCGTGGTCGCCACCGCGCAGGTGGTGTTGGGATCGTCGATCGGCGCGCGCTTCGCCGGGCTCGGCTTCCGCGACCTTGGCCGCATCGTGCGCATCGGTGGCATCGCCACGGTGCTTTTGCTCGCCATCGCGGTGGCGTTCGCCGCGGTGCTCGCCGCGTTGGCCGGCTTCCCGTTCACCTCGCTGATCCTGGCGTTCTCGCCCGGCGGCCTGACCGAGATGAGCCTGATCGCGCTGTCGCTCGACATCGACACCGCGTTCGTCGCCACCCATCACATCGCGCGCATCACCATCGTCGTCATGATCGTGCCGCTGGTGTTCCGCTTGCTGGTGCGCTTCGGCCTGCTCGGCCCGCCGCCGTAGCCGCGCCCCGCCGCACGGGGTAAACTCAAGCGACGCGAACACATGAGGATGCTGTTGCCATGATCATCAGACAAATCTGGACGGGAAACGCCGGGCGGAATTTCTTCTATATGGTCGCCTGTTCGGAGACCGGCGAGACGCTCGCCATCGATCCGATCGATCCGGAGCGCTGCCTGGGCGCCGCGCGGGCGCACGGCTGGGAGGTCACCCGCGTGCTCAACACCCACGAGCACGCCGACCACACCGGCGGCAACGACGCGGTGATCGCGGCGACCGGTGCCAAGCTGCTGGGGCCGGCCAACGCCGGCGACCGCATCGCCGGCATCGATGAGGGGCTCAGTGAGGGCGACCTCGTCAAGATCGGCACGAGCGGCGAGCTCCGGGTGATGGAGACGCCGGGGCATACGCCGATCCATATCTCGCTGTACGGCGAGACCGACGCGCCGCACCTGTTGTGCGGCGACACCCTGTTCAACGCCGGCGTCGGCCATTGCCGCAGCGGCGACCCCAATGTTCTGTACCAGACCTTCCAGGAAAAGATCGCGCCGCTGCCCGACGATACCCGGGTCTATCCCGGCCACGAATATATGGACAACAATCTGGGCTTCACGTTGGACCGCGAGCCCGACAACCAGGTCGCCCGCGACCTCAAGGAAGAGCTCAAGCACCAGGACCCCAACCACGCCAAGATCACCACGCTGGGCGAGGAGCGGCAGATCAACACCTTCCTGCGGCTTTCAAGCCCGTCAGTGATCGCCCGCCTGAAGGAGCAATTCTCCGACTTGCCCGACGAACCGGATAAGAAAACCGTGTTCTTGAAGCTGCGCGAGCTGCGCAACGGCTGGTAGGGGACGATTCGACAGTTATTTGCTGCGAATTTAATCGCGGTTGTCGGCATGTCCTCTTTGGGGCAGGCACGGACGCAAACGCCCCTCGCGAACAACGTCGGCATTCCGAAGTCGACCGGACAAGTGCACTGGCACCCGTCAGCTGTCGGGTCTACGCTCTGATCCTATCGGCCGGCGTTAAGCTGATCTTGGACAGACCTATTTAGTAACCAACACATGATCGAGGTGGTCCCGGTATATGTCGCCCCCGGCGTGTTCGCCGGCGTGGTGGCGGCGATGTTCGGTGTCGGCGGCGGCTTCGCCGTCGCGCCGCTGCTGCTGCTCGCGCTGACCGTGCAGAACATTGGTGGCGACTACACCATGCATCTCACCGTCGGCACGACGCTGGCCGTGATCTTCGTCACCGCAGGCTATTCTGCGGTCCTGCGCTGGCGCGCGGGCGACACAAATTTTCGTCTTATCATGCGTTTCGCGCCGCTCGTGGTGATCGGCGCATTAATTGGTGCGGCGATCGGCGACGCCATGCCTGGGTGGTTGCTCAAGGCGATTTTTATCTTCTTTATCGCCCTTACCATCGTGCGCGGATTGTTGCGAAAACGGATCATCGACTTGCAGAGCGGCGCAGACTTGTCAGGCGTGCGCGGCGCCGAATACTGGCTGTCGGGCAGCCTCGCCGGTCTGCTGGGCTCGTTGATGGGGCCGGGTCCGGCGGTACTCATCGCACCGTTCCTGCGCAAGTTGCGGTTTTCGATGGCAACGACCGTGGCCACCAGCTCCACGCTGGCGGCCTGCCTCGGTTTATTTGCAGCTGGTGGCTACGTTGTCGGTGGCTTCGGTGAACCCGGCCTGCCCGCGTGGAGCCTTGGCTATATCTACCTACCGGCTTTCGTTGGGCTTGCCGTTGGCGGGCTCGTCGGCGCGCCGCTTGGCGTCGCCCTGTCGCGCAGAATCGACGACCACCTGCAGGAGAGGCTCTATCTCCTGTACCTTGCCATCGTGCTCGTCGTCATGCTGCTGCACGGCCGCACCGGTATCTAACGCGGGGCATCGCCAATTCCCGTCGTGGCCTTAAAACCGTGCCGACAAACTCACCGCGCCGTAGCGGTCGGCGCGGCGCTGGCCCTCGAATTCGCGCGTGCGGAATATGTGGGTGAAGGCCAGCCGGACATCGTTGACGACGACGGCGAAGCCGAGCTGCATGTCGGCGACGAAAAGTTTCTTGTCGACGCTGTGACTGTCGGCGAAGGTGTTGCCGTCGAGAAAGATGTTATGCGCCACCAACCGCCCCTCGGCGCCGGCGAAGAGATACCAGGCGAAGTCGGTACCGCCGGCGACAGCGGCGAGGCCCGACAGGGTGGGACGCACATGGGGCGGGCCGTAATCCACGTCGAGTTGTTGGCCGATACGCAGCGTGGCGCCGGCATTGGCCAGGGTCATCACATTGCCCAAGCTGAACCCGACATGGGGGATTATGCCCGCGTCGACCCGGCCCAGGTCGAGCGGTTCGGGCCGCCAGCGGCGCTCGGCGATGAACAGCAGCGCCGGTTCGTTTTCGAGCTGGTTATCCCACCCGTTGGACCGGCTGACGCCGATCAGGTCGTGGAAGTTATTCTGGACTTGCTCGCCGCGCGCCAGCGGCCCGACCACGCCGACATCGAGTTCGACCGAATCGAGTGTGTCTAGCGGCATCCCGAAAATCGTTCTGTTGGTTTCCGCGTGGGCGGAGATGCCGCCATAGAGCCAGCCCGCATAGGGCCGGTCATCGGCCACCAGTTCGCGCGCGTCCGTGTCTTCCGGCGTGAAGATGTTTTGTCCGAGAGCGAGACCAACGCGGCCGGCGCGCAGGTTCGCCAGCGGATAGAGATCGTCGAGCAGGTTCTTCGCCCAGAGAGGCGAATCGGTGGCGCGATCCGACACCCAGTTCAAACGGATGCCCGAGGTGTAATGGCGGTCGGTGTCGGCGATCCGGTCATTTTCAAACTGAATTGTATAATTGCCGGCGGCTGCCGGTTGCGCGGCGAGGCCGAACGCCGCGATGGTCAGTAGGGCGGCGGGCCGGAGCCGCGGCATCTTCCTCATGAGCGGTGCCAGCCCGTTGCCAAGATTGATTTCGCATACCACAGTGCCACCGAATTCCTCCCTGCAAGACCACATCATAAGACGCCGCTTCAATATGTTCCCACATACCAAAGAACATCGCCCACAGCACCTGCCAGATTGTTGCCGGGGATGAAACGGAGCTGTTTAATGGTATCGCTGATCACAAATGCGATCGGTTGTTAGCCGACCGGATTACCGGCTTGCGCGACTCTGGACCTTGGCACCTACCCCTCATAACCGTTGCCGGGCGGCCCCTTGGAGAGCGTACAAAACTCCGATATGTGAAGGCACTTAGCCATGCCAAGGTAATTGGCAAATCGAAGGAGAGGATAAACGATGGACTTGGGACTTAATGGAAAGCGCGCCATTGTCACCGGCGCCAGCCGGGGCATTGGCAACGCCTGCGCCCTGGCGCTGGCGGCCGAAGGCGCGCGGGTGTGCGTCACCGCACGCGACGAGCAACTGCTGGCGCAGACGGTACAAGATATCGAGGCCGCCGGCGGCGAAGGCATGTACGTTGCCGCCGATCTGATGTCGCTCGAGGGATGCCAGGATGTGGTCGACGCCTGCGTCGCCAAATGGGACGGTGTCGATGTGCTGATCAACGCGGCGGGCGCCGCGCGCGGCGGTGACATTCTCGAGCTGCCGGCCGAGGTTATCGCCGATGCGCTGGCGCTCAAGTCCTACGGCTATATGCGCATGGCGCAGCGCGTGATCCCCCATATGCAACAAAACAAGTGGGGCCGCATCGTCAACATCGCCGGCGGCGCCGGCGCCAGTCCGGCGCGCGGCAATATTCCGACCTCGATCGCCAACGCCGCCGTCTACAACATCACCCGCGCCCTGTCCGACGCGGTTGCCGGCGACGGCATCCAGGTCAACGTCGTCAACCCGGGCATGACCAACACCCAGCGGGCGCGCGATCTGCAGCAGGCGCGCGCCGACAAGGAAGGCCGCGATGTCGAAGAGGTCCTCAAGGAGCTCGGTGCGCGGCTGCCGGCGGGCCGCATCGCCGAACCGGAGGAAATTGCGCGCGTCGCCTGCTTCTTGGCGTCGGAGGCCTGCTCCTACGTCAACGGCAGTTCGCTCTATATGGATGGCGGTGCCCGCCGCGCGACGCCGTAGAGCGGGATGCATTAAGGCCGGATCGCGATCGCCGAAGCTGGCAGCGGTGATCGCGCTGCCGGCGCCCCACCTCAACCTTCATACTCGGGCGCCGACCCTAGCCTTCATACTCGCGCCCCGACGCGAGTAGCCATGTCTCAGCCGCACGGTGTTTGCTGGGGGCGCGCAATAGTCTGAGCCCGGCATAACCATGGATGCTCGGGTCAAGCCCGAGCATGACGAATGGGGGCAGTATCGATGGCCGCGCACCCTCGCTGAGATTTGTAGCCGAGGTCGCTCTGCCGGTACCGCAACATTAACCGTCATACTCGCGCTACGACGCGAGTATCCATTTTTGAATCGCACCGACTTGGCCAGGCCTGAGCCCGGCCCGGTCATGGATGCTCGGGCCAAGCCCGAGCATGACGATCGGGGACAGTATCGATGGCTGCGCACCCTCGCTGAGATTTGTAGCCGAGGTCGCTCTGCCGGTACCGCA
>JBFKGW010000072.1:0-8731 GCA_041633145.1 Alphaproteobacteria bacterium | reverse complement strand
GTGTCGATCACCACCAGCATGTCGGGCCGTCCGCCCATCTCCTTGATGCCGCCCAACGCGAGCTCGAGCTTGTCGCGCTGGCGGGTCAGGTTGAGCAACTCCTTCTTGGTCATGCCGCCGCTTTCTTCGGAGCTCAATTGGGCTTCCAGATCGCGCAGGGTCTTGATCGACTGGGAAATGGTTTTCCAGTTGGTCAGCATGCCGCCCAGCCAGCGGTGATTTACATAGTACTGGCCGCATTTCTTGGCTGTTTCTGCGACGATCTCGCTGGCCGCCCGCTTGGTGCCCACGAACAGCACCCGGCCGCCGCCGGCGGCGATGTCGCGGGTGGTGTTCAGCGCCGCATAGAGCATCGGCACCGTCTGTTGCAGATCGATGATGTGGACGTTATTGCGCACGCCGAAGATGTAGGGCTCCATCTTCGGGTTCCAGCGGCGTGTATGGTGGCCAAAATGAACGCCAGCTTCCAACAGCTGACGCATGGTAAACGTCGGGACCGCCATCGGTCTCTCCTTCTCCGGTTAAGCCTCTGCAGGACGTCGCCCGTTGCCGGGCACCGGAGCGACCAAAACGGGATGTCTCCCCATCCGGCCGCAAATCCTGCATGCGAATTTGCGCTCAGGGTCCGAAAACCCTCACGCGCGAGGGGTGATAGCGGGCTTGCGCCCGAAAAGCAAGCGCTATGGCGGCCGAGCGGTCGCTTTGGGCTACTTGTACTCGATCTCCAGCGCCACCATGTCGGTTTCGCCGATATTGGTGACGTTGTGCTCGAAGCCTTCGCCGACGTCGTAATAGAACGCCTTGCCGGGCTCGGAGTTGATCTTGCCGATCGAGCCATCGCTGCGTTCGTATTGCAGCTCCGCCGCCTCGATGTGATAGCCGACATAGTTTTTGTCGTGCAGATGCCAGCCCGACTGCTCGCCGGGACGGATGCGGTGGAAGGTGATACGGGTAGTCTCGTTGTCGAGCAGCACCTCGTAATGACCGCGATTTTCGACCGGTATCTGCGCCTCGGTCTTCTCTTTCAGATGTTGCGACATGGCAGATCGGTTCCCTCTTCCCTGTGGCTTATGTTTTGTACTCGATCTCGAGCGCGATGATATCGACATCGCCGACGTTGATCGCGTTGTGCTCGACCGGCGCCGATACGGCCACCGCAACGCCCGGCGTGTAGTCGATCTCGCGGGTCGAGCCGTCGGCATAATCGAAGTGCAACCGGCCGGTCGATTGCTGGACGGCAACGTAGTCGTACTCGTGCCGGTGCCAGCCGGTCTGTTCGCCGGGCTTGATGGTAAACAGGGTGATGCAGGTCTTGTCGTCTTCGTGCAGCGTCTCGTAGTGCGCAATCGGCTGCTCGGCCGCTTCTGTGGCGGTTTTTTCTTCGAGTTTCAAGGACATGGCGCTCTCTCCCGCCGGCGAGCCCGGCCGCTTAGTATTTGTACTCGATCTCCAGCGAGACGATATCAACGTCGCCGACGTTGGTCGCCTGGTGTTCGATCGGCGCCTGCCCCGTCATCACGCCGCCGGGCGCATAATCGACTTCTTTCGCCGTCCCGTCGGTATATTCCAGCCGCAGCCGGCCTTGCGATTGCTGCACGATCACGTAATCGAACTCGTGGCGGTGCCAATGGATTTGCTCGCCCGGCCGGATCAGCCACTGGGTGACCCGTGATTTGTCGTCCTCGTGCAGGATCTCCGACGTCGCGGCCGGGTGCTCGGGTGCGGCCTGTTGCGCCAATTTACTGCCCATGGGCGTCCTCCCCTAATTGTTCAGCCATTATAGGCGATCGGCCGGGGAGCGTCATCCGGCGGCTGGGATCACGCCTCCTGTACGTCGATCACACCGGGAATGGCGCGGATGGCGGCGCGCACCTGGGGCGTGCACATGTAAGCGCCATCGAGGCGCACTTCGACTTCCTGGCTGGCCGTCGGGATCATCAGGCGGATTTCGCCGCGGCCGCCGTTGCCGTTCTCGCCGCTCGCTTCGCGGTCGATAATGGTTTTCAAGCTGGGCAGCGTCGTCGGATCGTCGAGCCAGACTGTCATCACCATCGGTGCGGCGGCAGCTGCGCTTTCCAGATCGCGCACCGACTGGACGGTCAGCCGCAGTTGCTCGTCCTCGAGCCGCGCCGCCACTTGCAGCAGGACCGGCTTGGCGCCTTCGAGCAGTTCGCGGTTGGCCGCCAGGACTTCCGAGAAGGCGGTCACTTCGTAGGCGCCCGAGGCATCGGACAGCTGAATAAACGCATAGCGGCTACCGCGCTGCGAGGTGCGGTTCTGGATGTTGAGCACGGTGCCCGCCAGCATGACGATCATTGTGCCGCCATTGGCCGCCACCGTGTCGGCCAGATTGTCGTAGCGCGGCACGCCCAAGCGTTCCAAGGCGCTGGCGTATTCGTCGAGCGGATGCGCCGAGAGGTAAAAGCCAACGGCGTCGAGCTCGCGTTCCAGCCGCTCGGCCTGCGGCCAGTCCTCTACCGCCTCGAGCCGTGGTGCGTCGGCCAAACCGCCGGCCTGCGCATCGCCTAGCAGATTGAATTGGCCGCTCTCGCGTTCGGCGTGCTGGGTCTGCGCGTGCCCGATGATGCGATCGATGCCGAGAAACACCTGGGCCCGGTTGCCGTTGAGCGAGTCGAAAGCGCCCGCGGCGACCAGATGTTCCAGCATCCGCTTGTTCAGCGCGTGCGGGTCGACCCGTCCGGCGACATCGAATACGCCATCGAACGATCCGTTCGCCTGCCGTTCGCCGACCACCGAGGCCATCGCGGCAGGACCGACGCCCTTGATCGCAGCGAGCGCATAACGGATCGCGCCGATCGGCCCCTCGCCATCGGTGGGCGCCGCATCCTCGACCGAGAACTCGACCTCCGAGCGGTTTATATCCGGCGGCAGCAGCGCGATGTTCTGGCGTTCCAGCTCCTGCTGATAGAGCGCCAGCTTGTCGGTGTTATTCATATCGAGCGTCATCGACGCGGCGAAGAACTCCACCGGGTAGTTCGCCTTCAAATACGCCGTCTGGTAGGCGATCAGCGCATAAGCGGCGGCGTGCGCCTTGTTAAAGCCATAGCCGGCGAATTTGGCGATGGTCTCGAAGATGCGCACCGCGGTGTCTTCGGCAACGCCGCGCTGCTTGGCGCCGGAGACGAAATCATCGCGCTGGGCGTCCATTTCCGCCTTGATCTTCTTGCCCATGGCGCGGCGCAGCAGATCGGCGCCGCCCAGCGTATAGCCTGCCAGCGCTTGCGCCATCTGCATGACCTGTTCCTGGTAGATCGGGATGCCGTAGGTCTCGCTGAGGCACTCCTCGAGGTCATGGTGCAAATAATCGACCTCTTCGTGGCCGTGCTTGCGGTTGATATAGCTGGGAATATTATCCATCGGGCCCGGCCGATAGAGCGCCACGACGGCGATGATGTCTTCGAAGCGGTCCGGCTTCAGCTTGCGCAAGACGTCGCGCACGCCCGACGATTCACACTGGAACACGCCGGTGGTGTCGCCGTGGCTGAGCATCTCGAAGGTTGTCGCATCGTCGAGCGGCAGGCTCTCCAGGTCGATTTCGACCCCTCGGTTGGCCAGCAGTGCGACCGATTTCTGCAGCACATCGAGAGTTTTCAGGCCGAGGAAGTCGAACTTCACCAGGCCGGCGGATTCGACGTATTTCATCGAAAACTGGGTCGCCAGGGTCTCCGAGCGTGGATCGCGGTAGAGCGGAATGGTCTCTTCCAGCGGCCGGTCACCGATCACCACGCCGGCGGCATGGGTCGACGAATTGCGGTACAGGCCTTCCAGCTTGAGCGCCAAGTCGAGCAGGTGAGCAATGTTCTCATCGCTACGCTGCAGCTCCTGCAGTTGCGCTTCGCTGTCGAGCGCCTGCTGCAGCGATACCGGATTGGCCGGATTGTTGGGCACCAGCTTGGCGATGCGATCGACCTGGCCGTAGGGCATCTCCAAGACCCGTCCCACGTCGCGCACCACCGCCCGCGCCTGCAACTTGCCGAAGGTGATGATCTGCGCCACCCGGTCGTGGCCATAGCGCTCCTGCACGTAGCGGATTACTTCGTCGCGGCGCTCCTGGCAAAAATCGATGTCGAAGTCGGGCATCGACACCCGCTCGGGATTGAGGAAGCGTTCGAAGAACAGCCCCCAGCGCAGCGGGTCGAGATCGGTGATAGTAAGCGCCCAGGCGACTACCGAGCCGGCGCCGGAGCCGCGGCCCGGCCCTACCGCGATGTCGTTGGCTTTGGCCCATTTGATGAAGTCGGCGACGATGAGGAAATATCCAGAATACCCCATGTCTTCAATAACTTGCAGTTCGAACTTCAGGCGGTCCCGATAGGGTTGGGCAGCTTCCTCCCAAGCTGCTGGGTCGACGTCGGAAGTGAAAACATGTTTGTCCAGGCGGGCTTCGAGACCGGCCTCGGCTTGGCGGTGCAGTTCGGCGTTTTCGTCCAATTCTTCGCCGCTATCGTAGGGCGGCAGCATGGGCTTGCTGGCGGTCGGCATGAACGCGCAGCGGCGCGCGATGACCGCGGTGTTCTCGATCGCTTCGGGCAGATCAGCGAACAGTGCCTTCATCTCCGCCGCCGATTTGAAGCGGTGGTCGGGCGTCACCCGCCGGCGCTCCTGCTGCGAGACATAAGCGCTTTGCGAAATGCACAATAAGGCGTCGTGAGCCTCGTACATGTCGGCGTCGGTGAAGAACACCTCGTTGGTCGCCACCAGCGGCAAATCGTTGGCGTAGGCCAGGTCGATCAGCGCGGTCTCGATGCGGTCTTCGGCGTCGAGCCCATGGCGTTGCAGTTCGATATAAAGACGGCCCGGAAACAGCTCCGACAACGCCTGCAGGGTGTGCTCGGCCGCCTCGCGCTGACCATTCGCCAATAGCTGCCCGACCTGACCGTTGACGCCGCCGGTCAGTGCGATCAGCCCGTCGGTGTGGCCGGCGAGTTCGCTTAGCAATAGCTGCGCGCGGCGCGACGGATCTTCGGTGGCGAAGGAATGGCTCACCAGGTGGAGCAAATTGCGGTAGCCGGCCTCCGACTGCACCAGAACCACCAGGTCGCCGGCCTCTTCGGCGTGCGAAGCGCCAATTGACTCGCTAGTGTTGTCGCTATCGGCAAGGATCGCTAGCTGGCAGCCGATGATCGGTTGCACACCACCTTTCGCCGCCGCCAGCGCAAACTCCAGCGCGCCGAACAGGTTGGCGGTGTCGGTAACGGCGACCGCCGGCAGGGCGTGCTGCTGGCACAACTTGACCAGCTCGGGAATACGCACCGCGCCCTCGGCCAGCGAGTAGGCCGAATGGACCCGCAGGTGAACGAACTCTGCTTGCATCAGTAAACCTTTCCAGCGGCAAGCTTAGCCGCGCCGGGCGCGATTCGACACGGCTCCGAGTTGTGGAAAAGGCTAATTTTCGGAGGAAATCTGCCCGTTGCGCAAGCCCAAGGTGCGGTCCATGCGCGCCGCCAACGCCATGTTGTGGGTCGCCACCAGAGCCGCCAGATTGTTTTGCCGCACCAGCGACATCAACTGCTCGAACACCGCGTCCGCGGTTTCGGGATCGAGATTGCCGGTCGGCTCGTCGGCGAGCAGGATCGCCGGGTTGTTGGCCAGCCCCCGGGCGATCGCCACGCGCTGCTGTTCGCCGCCGCTCAGCCGGCCGGGGCGGTGGCTGGCCCGGGCGCTCAAGCCGACCGCGGCCAGCAGCTCGTCGGCCCGCTGGCTTGCCGCGCGCTTCGATACGCCGGCAATCATCTGCGGCAGGACGATGTTTTCGCGCGCCGAGAATTCCGGCAGCAAATGGTGGAATTGATAGACGAAGCCGAGCTCGCGGCGCCGTAACTGCGTCCGCTTGGCGTCGTCAAGCCCGCTGCACGGCGTCCCGCGGATCACGATCTCGCCGCCCTGCGGCGCCTCGAGCAGCCCGGCAACGTGCAGCAGGGTCGACTTGCCGGCGCCGGATGGTCCGACCAGGGCGACCATCTCGCCCGGCATCGCCGCCAGCGACGCGCCGCGCAGCACCTCCAGGCGGTTGTCGCCCTGCACGAACGTGCGAACCACCTGGTCGAGCGCCAAGGCCGGCTCACTCATAGCGCAGCGCCTCGACGGGATCGATGCGCGCGGCCCGCCAACTGGGATAGAGCGTGGCGAGGATCGATAGCCCCAACGCCATCACCGCGACCAGGACCACTTCGCCGGGATCGACCTCGGACGGCAGCTGGCTGAAGAAATAGACCTCGGCCGAGAACAGCTCGGCCCCCGATAAGCGCTCCAGCGCGCGCTGGATGCTGGCGATGTTGCTGGTGATGAGCAGTCCGGCCACTGTGCCGACGAGGGTTCCGGCCAAGCCGATACTGGTGCCGGTGATGAAAAATATGCGCATGATCATGCCGCGCGAGGCGCCGACCGTGCGCAGGATGGCGACCGCCGAACCCTTGTCCTTCACCAGCATGATCAGGCTGGAGATGATGTTGAACGCCGCCACCAGGATGATCAGCATGACGATCAGGAACATGACGTTCTTCTGCACCTGCAAGGCATTGAAAATAGAACGATTTTCCTGTTGCCAATCGAACAGTCGCTGGGTCGGCGCGAGCGTCGCTTCGATCGCTTGCCGGGGTGCTGCCAGGTTGTCGGGGTCTTCGACGAAGACCTCGATCTTGTTCACCGCATCGGCCAGCCGGAAGTAGCGCTGCGCCGCCGGCAGGGGCATGAAAATAAAGCTGCGGTCGAACTGGAAATGGCCCACTTCGAAGGTGCCGACGATCTTGAATGCTTTCGTTCTGGGCACGGTTCCGAAAGCCGTGATGGTGCCGTCGGGTGATGTCAGGTTGATGTCGTCGCCGACCCCCGCGCCGAGCGCGCGGGCGAGCCGGGTGCCGACCAGGATTGCGTTGTTGCCCTGGAACGTCTCGAGCGTGCCCTCGCGGATGTTCTCCGATACCAGGCGGCGGTCGCGCAGGTCGGCCTTGCTGAGGCCGCGCACCAGGACGCCGGACGAGCGGCCTTGGTGCGCTGCCAACACCTGGCCCTCGATCAACGGGTTGACCGATAGCACCTGCTCTTTGCCGCGCAACTGGTTGGCCATGGCGGCATAGTCCTCCACCCGGCCGGTCGTCGAGATCACGGCGATATGGCCTTTGAAGCCGAGCACGCTCTTGAGTAGTTCGGCGCGCAGGCCGTTTTGCACCGACAGCACGATAATCAGCGTCGCAACGCCGAGCATGATGCCGAAGAACGAGAACGCGGCGATCACGGAGATGAACCCCTCGGCCCGGCGCGCGCGCATGTAGCGCCCGGCGATCATCCACTCAATCGGGGCAAACACCAACGGTCCTCACGCGTCTCGAGTTGGCCGGCGCCTCACGCGGCGGCCCTTTCCGCGATCCAGGCCTTGGCTTCGTCGACCGAAAGGGTCGAGCGCTCACCGTCGGCGCGGCGTTTTACCTCGACGACACCGTCTTTGAGGCCGCGCGGCCCGACGGCGATCTGCCAGGGCAGACCGATCAGATCCATATCGGCGAATTTCCCGCCGGCGCGTTCGTCGCGGTCGTCGTAGAGCATATCGACGCCCAAGCGCCGCGCCTCGGCGTAAAGGTTTTCGCAGACGCCATCGCAGTCGCTGTCGCCGACTTTGAGATTGATCAGGCCGACCGTCCAGGGCGCCACGGTCTCGGGCCAGATGATGCCGGCGTCGTCATGGGAAGCTTCGATGATGGCGCCGACCAGCCGGGACACGCCGATACCGTAGGAGCCCATCTCGAGCGTAATCTGATTGCCGTCGGGGCCTTGCACCACGGCCCCGAGCGGCTCGGAATATTTGCTGCCGAAGTAGAAAATGTGACCCACTTCGATGCCGCGCGCGGTCACCAGGTTCTCGGCCGCGACCGCACAGGTTTCGGCATCGTGCTTCTCGTCGGTGGCGGCGTAATAGGAGGTCCATTTGTCGACTAGCGGCTGCAGATCACCGTTGTAATCTACGTCAGCGCCGGGGGCGTCGAGATCGAGCAAGGCGCGGTCGCAGAACACTTCGCTTTCGCCGGTGTCGGCAAGGATGATGAATTCGTGGCTCAGATCGCCGCCGATGGGTCCGGTCTCGGCGGCCATCGGAACGGCCTTGAGCCCCATACGCGAATAGGTGCGTAGATAGGCGATGAACATCTTGTTGTAGGAGTGCCGGGCGCCGGCGTAATCGAGGTCGAAGGAGTAATTGTCCTTCATCAGGAATTCGCGCCCGCGCATGACGCCGAAGCGCGGCCGTACCTCGTCGCGGAACTTCCACTGGATGTTGTAGAGGTTTTTCGGCAGGTCGCGGTAACTCGATATCTCGTTGGCGACGATATGGGTGATCACCTCCTCCGCCGTCGGGCCGTACAGCATGTCGCGGTCGTGGCGGTCGGTGATGCGCAGCATCTCCTTGCCGTAATCCTCGTAGCGGCCGGACTCGCGCCACAGGTCGGCCGGCTGGACGGTCGGCATCAAGACTTCCTGGGCGCCGGTCGCGTCTTGCTCTTCGCGGACGATCTGGCCGATTTTCTGCAATACGCGCAGTCCCGCCGGCAGCCAGGTGTAGATCCCCGCCGCCGACTGGCGCACCATGCCGGCGCGCAGCATCAGCCGGTGCGAGACGATCTGCGCCTCCGCCGGCGTTTCCTTCAAAGTCGGCAGGAACAACTGGGTGCGCCGCATCTTGGACTCGCTAAACCGTCACTCGACTAGTTGGACTGTACGC
>JBFKGW010000071.1:0-8802 GCA_041633145.1 Alphaproteobacteria bacterium | reverse complement strand
GCCGGCGTCGATATCCGCTGCGATCGACGACGTCGCGCCGGCGGCGCCGTCGGCAAAGCCGGCAAAAATCGGGTGCGCCCGCAATCGCGCGAGCAAGCTCTCGTGGTGCTCAGCGGTGAGTTCGACCAGAGCCGGCGTTAAAACGTTGGCTCGTTCGAGGATCGCGTAAAATAAATCCTGCGAAACGATTTCGCCGAACGGGCCGGTGGCCGAAGTTTCGGTGTCTGCCGGCGTGCCTTCCACGTACCAGGGCCGCGGCTGTGCCGCCAGCTGGTCAGGTGTGAGATTGCCGATATAGGTCTGGTTCGGCGGGTAGCGAACCGCGTCATCGTACGACCGCAAAGCAGCGATCAGCCGTTGCTCTACGGCCGGGTCTTGGAGAATTTCGCGGCGCGGCTTCGAGCCGTAAACCACCAAGTCTGGCACATGGACCAGGCATTGCGCGCAGTTCCGGATAACCGGATTGGCGTGGTCTGAATCGTCGTCGGGCGATGGCATCTATACAATCAGCTCGAAGTCGCGAGGTGGCTTGGTTGGTTACTTATTCTGAAGTAAGCGGTATGGCCATTGAGGTTTATCAACTCGACGGCGGCTTCGATACGGCAAAACAATAAGCAGTATAATTGCAAGCGCTGCCACACGGTGTTGGTGTTGTAGATCAACTGAGCCTTGGATTGAACCGACTAACGAGGAACTCGGTATAAACGGCGAATTATTAAAGATTTTTCTATGTGGCGACGTCATGCTCGGGCGCGGCATCGACCAGATTCTGCCACACCCGAGCGATCCCCGCATTTACGAGAGCTACATGGACTCGGCGCTCGATTATGTCGCGCTGGCGGAAACGGCGAACGGGCCGATCGAACGCCCGGTCGATTATGGCTATGTGTGGGGCGACGCTCTGAAGGTGCTCGAGCGCGCGCGGCCCGATCTGCGGATCATCAATCTCGAAACCAGTGCAACCCGCAGCGAGGAATTCGATCCTAAGGGCATCAACTACCGGATGAACCCGGCGAACGTTCCTTGTTTGAGCGCAGCTGACATCGATTGTTGTGTGCTTGCCAACAATCACGTGCTTGATTGGGGCAGGGCAGGTCTGCTGGAGACCTTGGCGGTTCTGAAAAAAGCCGGTTTCGAGAGCGCCGGCGCCGGCGAAAACATCGAGCGGGCCGCCGCGCCGTCGATCGTGACGGTTCCCGGCAAGGGGCGGGTGATCGTCTTCGCCTTTGGCTCAACCACCAGCGGGATCCCGAGGGGTTGGGCGGCGAGCAACGACGATCAGGGCGTGAATCTGTTGGCGGATTTATCGCAGCGCACCGTCAACGCCATCTCGCAGCAGGTCAGGGCGGTCAAACAGCCCGGCGATATCGTGATCGCCTCGATCCATTGGGGCGGTAACTGGGGCTACCACATCGGCCGGG
Organism: Alphaproteobacteria bacterium; assembly: GCA_041633145.1. GTDB lineage: Bacteria > Pseudomonadota > Alphaproteobacteria > UBA6615 > UBA6615 > JBFKGW01. The sequence goes on along the minus strand of JBFKGW010000071.1, from coordinate 7,381 downwards.
CCGAACGCCGGTTCGCCCACGCCCTGATCGACCAGGCGGGCGTCGATATCATTCACGGCCACTCGTCGCACCACGCCAAGGGCATCGAGGTCTACAACGGCCGCCCGATCCTGTATGGCTGCGGCGATTTTCTCAACGACTACGAAGGGATCAAAGGCTACGAGGAATTTCGCGACGATCTCGCGCTGATGTACTTCGTGACGGTCGACGCGTCGAACGGTCAGGTGGTCCGACTGGAAATAACCCCTCTACAGATACGGAACTTCCGGTTGAACCATGCGACCTCCGAAGACGTCCGCTGGGTCCGCCAAACATTGAGCCGCGAAGGCGAAAATTTCGGCACGCGGCTCGAAATGGCAGCCGATAATACGCTCGATCTGGTTTGGCAGTAAAATAACCCTAGGTCGATCCGCGCAAACGCGCTGCCGCATGAATTGATGCAGATTAACGCCATCCGGCGGCCGTGACGTTAGCGTTGCTGCGATTGCAAAATCTGCCGAAATAAAGGATCGCGGAGCAGGGGGCTATGGATACTCGCCAAGAGATACTGGACCGCATGCGCGCCGTGTTGCGCAGCGAAGCAGAGGTCGACTTGCATGCCTATCCGCTGCAGCTGGACTTCGCCGATGGGCTGGCGACATTGGAAGGCGAAACCGCCAGCATCGTCGCCAAGAAATTGGCGCTCGAGGCGGTGGCGGCGCTACCGGAAGTGACCGGTATCGTCGACCGTCTGCGGGTACAGCCGGCATCGCCGATGGGCGACCGTGAAATCGGCAACCATGTGCGCGACGCGCTGTTGCAGGAGCCCGCACTATCGGACTGCGCCCTTCGGTTGTGCACCGACGGCCAGTGGCAGCAAGTTCGCACCCCGGACGACGCCCTCGGCGAGATCGAGGTTGCCGTGGCCGATGGCGTGGTGACGCTCAATGGGCGCGTGCCGAGCTTGGCCCGTAAGCGGCTGGCCGGCGTGCTCGCCTGGTGGGTGCCCGGCAGCCGCGACGTGATCAATGGCCTAGCTGTCGATCCGCCCGAGGAAGACAACGACGAGGCCATCGCCGATGCGGTTGGCGTGGTGCTCGAAAAGGATCCGTTCGTCAACGCAAGTCAGCTGCGGATCGGCGTGCGCGATGCCATAGTGACGCTAACCGGCCAGGTTCCCACCGAATCCGAGCGCGAGATGGCAGTGTTCGATGGCTGGTACGTATTCGGTGTCGACAAGGTCTACGATGAGATCGCCGTGCGTCCCTAGGGCGGAGCGATAGATGCAAGACAGCGAGTGCGTGCAATTTTTGCAAAACGTCCTGCCGCGCCTCCAGATGCGCTGGCCGGGGTTCCGCAAGGTGCGCAAGCAGGTTTGCAAGCGGATCGGCCGGCGCCTGCGCGAGCTCGAGCTGGCCGACACTACCGCTTACACCGACTACCTGGCCGCTCATCCTGACGAGTGGCAACGGCTCGATGCTTTATGCCGGATATCGATCTCGCGGTTCTATCGCGATCGCGGTGTATTCGACACATTGCGCGACACGGTTCTGCCCGACCTTGCCGCAGCCGCGCAGCGCCGCGGCGACAACGCCCTTCGCGTGTGGAGCGCCGGTTGTGCTTCGGGCGAAGAACCGTACACATTGCAACTTCTGTGGCACCTGGATCTGGCGCAAAAGTTTTCTGAATTAGGGCTGTGCATCACCGCGACCGACGCCGACGAGCACTTGCTCGACCGCGCACGCCGCGGGGTTTACCCGCGCGGTTGCCTCAAGGAGTTGCCGCCAGCCTGGATCTCAGAAGCGTTCGAACCAACCGGCGACGGCTTGCAAATCCGTCCTGTCTATCGCGAAGGCGTCGCCTTCGTGCGGCAAGATATCCGCGAGACGGCGCCGGATGGCCCGTTCGATTTGATCCTGTGCCGCTATTTGGCCTTCACCTATTTCGACGAAGCGCTGCAACGAAGCGTGTTGGACCGTCTGCTCGCGCACTTGCGAAGCGGCGGTTATCTGGTTATCGGCAAGCAGGAGTCGCTGCCAGATATGACGCCGGACCTCGATGTTTTGGACCGGCGGCTGCCGATCTATCGGTGGACGGGACAGGCCGCAACGGAAGCCGCTTGAGGGGACATTCTTGAGTTCAGACGTCGACACTAGCGACAGTCCGGTGTCCGCTTTCTCGCCCGAGCAGATCGCCGACCGGGCGTGGCACGCCCTGCCGGCCGACGAGGCGTTGGCCCTGCTCGGCGTCAGCGAGGCCGGCCTCGACACCGCTGAGGTCGAGGCGCGCCGCGCCATGTTCGGACCCAACGTGTTGCCCCGGCGCGAACGTATCGGCGTGCTCGCCATGTATCTGCGGCAGTTCAAGAGCCCGCTGGTATATCTCCTGCTGATTGCTGCGGCGGTGTCGCTAGGCGTCGGCGAGCTGACCGACGCCCTTTTTATTTTCATCGTTCTGCAGGCCAACGCCATCATCGGCACCTACCAGGAGCATCGCGCCGAAGTCAGCGCCGCTGCCCTCGATGCGCTGGTGCCCAATTTCGCCGTCGTGGTGCGCGACGGCGCACCACAGCGCATCGATGCGCGCGACCTGGTGCCCGGCGATATCGTGCGCTTGGTGTCCGGCGCGTTGGTGCCCGCCGACTTGCGCATGCTCGCCGCGCAGGAATTCGCGGTCGACGAATCTCTGCTGACCGGTGAATCGGTGCCGGTCGAAAAAGACGCCGGTACGCTGGCTGCGGCCGACTCCGCGCTGATCGACCGGGATAACATGCTCTATGCGGGCACGACCGTGCTGTCGGGCCGCGTCACCGGCGCCGTCGCCGCCACCGGAGCGGCAACCGAAGTCGGCCAGATCGCCGCGGCGCTGGCGCGCCGGGAGGTTGCCCAACCGCCGCTGGTCGCGCGGCTGGCGCGGTTCAGCCGGAGGATCGGTATTATCACCCTGGTGTTGATCGGGCTGATCGGCGCGGTCCAACTGGCCCAAGGGGTGCCGCTGGCGACCGTGTTCCTGGTCGCGGTCGCGCTGGCGGTTGCGGCGATTCCCGAGGGCTTGCCGGCGGCGATTACCATTGCGCTGGCGGTTGCCACCAACCGCATGGTGCGGCGCAACGTCATCGTTCGCGCGTTGCCGGCGGTCGAGGGGCTCGGCTCCTGTACCGTCATCGCCAGCGACAAGACGGGCACGCTCACCTGCAACGAGTTGACCGTAAAGCGCGTGCTGCTATTCAGCGACACGACTTCGGACACAACCGTCGATGTCGGCGGCGAGGGCTACTTGCCGATCGGCGAGGTCACATCCGAAGGCCGCGATTTGAGCGATGCCCAAGAAGAGTTGCTGCGCGGCCTGGCGGCGACCGGCGCTTTGTGCAACGAAGCCACCCTCCACCTTGACGGGCCGACGGTCGAGCATATCGGCGACACCGTCGATGTGGCCTTTCTGGTGCTCGCCGCCAAGCTTGGCCTCGAGCAGCGCATTCTGCAGGCGCAACAGCCGCAGCTTGGGATCATCCCGTACGAGCCGCAGCGCAAGTTCGCCGCGTTGTTTACGCGCGACGATAGAGACCATGTGGCTCGGGGCAGCGAGGAAGCGGCGCCGGCGCTGGCGCACGTAAAAGGCGCGGCCGAAACTATCGTGCCGATGTGCGACGGCGTCGACGCTGCCAGCGTGCTCGCTGCCGCCGACGACATGGCAGCGCAGGGCTACCGCGTTCTCGCCGTTGCCCGCGGTCCGGTGCCGATGGATGTCGCGCTTGCTCCCGCGCAAGCCGAGCTGCGGGGCCTGCGGCTGCTTGGCCTCGTCGGCCTGATCGATCCGTTGCGTCCGGAAGTGCCGGCGGCGATCGCGCAATGCCGCGTTGCCGGTATCGATGTGCGTATGATCACCGGTGACCATCCGCAAACGGCGCTGGCGATCGCCCGCGAGCTGGGAATCACCGATGCCGCTGGCGATGTCGTCACCGGCGCGGAACTGACCGCGGCGCAGCACGACCCGGCGGCGTTCGACGCGCTATCGCAGGACGCGCGCATCTTCGCCCGCGTCGAGCCGGTGCAAAAGCTGTCGATCGTCGAGGCGCTGCGGCGGGGCGGCCATGTGGTCGCCGTCACGGGGGACGGGGTCAACGACGCGCCGGCCCTGTCGACCGGCGATATCGGCGTCGCGATGGGCCGCGGTGGCACCGACGCGGCGCGCGCAGCAAGCGACTTGATTCTCGCCGACGACAACTTCGCGACCATCGTCTCGGGCATCGAGGAGGGCCGCATCGCGTACGATAATGTGCGCAAGCTGATCTACCTGCTGATCACCACCGGGCTCGGCGAAATCGTCCTGTTCCTGCTGTCGATTATTGCGCAATTGCCGCTGCCATTGTTTGCCGTGCAATTGTTGTGGCTCAACCTGGTGACCAACGGCATTCAGGACGTCGCCCTGGCCTTCGAAAAAGGCGAGCCCGGCGTTTTGGCACGGCAACCGCGGCCGCCGCGCGAACGCCTGTTCGAGCGGCGCATGATTACCCAGGTTATGGTGGTCGGCTGCTATATGGGGGTTGCCGCCTTTGCGTTTTACGCCTGGACTCTCGATCGCGGTGTCTCCGAACCGGTCGCCCGCAATTTACTGTTACTGCTAATGGTTTGGTTTGAGAATGTGCACGCGCTCAACGCCCGCTCGGAGACGCGATCCGTGTTCCGCATTCCCTTCGCTGCCAACCCGTTTCTGATCGTCGCTATCGTCGCCGCCCAGGGGCTTCATATCGCGGCGATTTACCTGCCCGGTTTGAATGACGTGTTGGATCTACAACCGATCGCTCTGGCCGACTGGCTGACGGTGGCGGCGATCGCGGCGTCGCTGCTGGTGGTCAGCGAAATCCTCAAGCTGGCGACCGCGCCACGCAACCGGCGCACAAATTCCTAACTCGGATATTGTCAGGGTGTCTAACCGGGCGAACTTAATGCGCGCCCAGGGTCGGAATTTACCAGTAACGGACGCGGCCGACGTCGAGATGAACGAAGTTCGATTTGCCGTAATATCCCACGCCGCCGGCCCGCAACGCCCGCGCTGCGCGATGAACCGCCTTAAGCTCGCGGTCCGGCAGTCGCACATCGATCGCCATGCCGCGCATGTGCAAGCTGCGCTTGGCGACGCCGCGACCGGCATCGATCAGCCGTTGGTTGGTCTTTGGCGATCGATAGCCCGAGATCACATGGAACGGTTCGTTACTCTCCAGCGTGCTATGGAGCGCATTCAGCGTATCGAGCAACTGCGCGTCGATCGGCTCCACCTCGCCGGATCTGAAATCGCGCAGCAGGTGGTTGATCTCCCCCAAGGAATCGGAGATGTAGCCGCCGCGCGCCCAATAGGTCGACGTTAACTGCTCGCCCGTGTGCAAATGAAGAAATGATAGTGTGCGTTCCTCGCGCCGCGCGATTGATGCGATAGCCGGCATTGGCGACATCGCACATACGCTGGCGATACCCCCGAGCACCAGCTTGCGCCGGTCGAGCCTGTTTGTTGCGACCCGATCACTTCCTTGCTTTTTTGCCACGAAACCCCCTGCCGGATACGGCCATTCATCACGCTGCTGCCGCGCTCAATTATTAGCGGAGACAGTATTAACAGAAGCTATACAGGATTCTTCCGGCAAGTCACGTGTTGGATCGATACGAAACTGGACAGTGCCGTCCGCGTCGACCCATGCGCTGATCGCAACCAAATGGACCGGAACGGGCTCTTTCAGCCGGATCGTGACGGGTTTGCCGGCTTCGAATGCCTGCTCGAGGGTGATCGATGGCGCGGGCGAATGGCTTTCAAGAATTAGTGTCGCCAGCTCCACCGCATCCTCCACACGTACGCAGCCATGGCTAAGACTTCGCTTTTCCCGCTCGAATAGCTGGGGCGCTGAGGTGTCATGCAGGAAGATGTGTTGGGGGTTACTCAGTTGAAATTTGACCAATCCCATCGGGTTTTTCGGACCAGGGTCCTGGCGCAAGCGAATCGGCAGGGTGCCGGAGCGGGCCGATGCCCAATTTATTGACGCCGCATCGAGCTCGCGGGGCGACTCGCCGCCGACGCTGAGCACCCGAATTCCCCGCGATTTCAGATAGCCGGGATCCTCGATAATTTTCGGGATCACCTCCAACCTTGCGATGCGCGGCGGAATATTCCAGTAGGGGTTGACCTCGATCCCGCGGATGGCGTCGCTGATGATCGGCGTCGGCCAATCGGCGCGGCCGACAATGACCCGCTTGCGAAAGTGCACCTGACCATCACGGAAGAATTGCAGCTCGGCACCGGGCACGTTGACGACGATCGCCGTTCCCGTTTGCTTCGCCAGTATGTTGGGATAGCGGCACAGATTCTGCGCGATGATCGTGGCGCGCAGCTCCGCCGGCACGTTGAGGGCAGCCCGCGTTTCCTTACCGACAATACCATCGACCGCCAAACCGTTCCGTGCCTGATAGCGACGGACGGCCGCGTCGAGATCGGCATCGAAAACAGGCGAGCGAATATCGCCTGTAGTGAGGTCGCCGGTCATGATGAGCCGCCGGCGCAGACTGCGGACCTCGGAGCGCGTCATGCCTTGTTTCAAGGACGTCCCTTCGGGAATCGGCTGCCAGCCACCCGAATGTGCGAGAGCGATATATAAACCCAACGCGCTACTCAGGCGTCGATAGGCGGGATCGGTCGGCACCAACTCACCGAGGAACCGGCCGAAGTCCTCGGCATTTAAAGCAGTCGTGACCAAGGCGCCAGTATCGCCGGCGTCCCGACCGCCCACTTCGGTCGCGTACCGTGCCAGCCCCTCGGTCAACAGCGCGTCGGCGGCTGCTAAATTTTCGGCGCCGCCTTGGGCGAGCCGGTCGTCGATCCGGGTAACGCCGTAATCGTTCGAACAGACGCCGCGAATTTCCGACCACGCCAAGGCATTACGCAGGACGTCTCCACGAGGAGACAGGCGGCCCTCGCGAATCCAGTTGAGCTTGCCATTGGTGGCAGCGTCGCCACGCGGCTCGACCAGTTGAGAGCGAATGCTCGCCGGCGAGACCGACGCAAGATCGTCAAATTCTGCCTCCTGAGGAGCGCATCCGGCGACAGCCACCAGCGCGGCAAGCCCCAACCAGAGGGGCGCGATAGGTTTTGCGCAGACCGCCATCCTTACCGCCAACGAAAAAATCACGTTCACCTTATTACTTACCATAGCGTTAAACTTCGCTTTCGCCGACACACGTTATCGCGCCAGCGGCGGCTTGCTGTCGGGAGCCACGCCGATGAGAAAGCGATAGAAGGCGGCTGCACGATTGATAAAGGACTTCTCGTGTCCCTGCACCGCGCCGGCTTGGACCGCCGAAATCGCATAATAGCCCCATTCGTCCGTCTTCAGACGCTCGATAAAGTGGACCGAGCGCAG
>JBFKGW010000070.1:0-8849 GCA_041633145.1 Alphaproteobacteria bacterium | reverse complement strand
GGGCGAGCAAGGCCGTCATCGACGCGAATATCAGTAATCCGCCGGTGACGACGCCCCGTCGGGTGTCGAACCAGCGGTCGAGCGGCCCGTACAGCAGCGCGCTGAATAGCCAGGCTATGGAGACGATGAAGATCACGTGGCCACGGGCAATGATATCGAGATCGAACACATCGTTGAGGTAGGGTCCGATCCATAGATTGCGCACCGTCACCAACGCACCGACCGAAGCCGCTGTTACCGCGGCAAACGAATAGACCCGCCAGTCGGCGAGCACCAGGCGCAGGCCCAGGATCGTCTCGAATAGTGTCTCGCCGCTGACCGCTGCGCTGGCATCGGCCGGCCGGTCGCGGACGACGAAGAATAACGCAGCCGCGACAGCGAGCGCTGCAATGCCGACGACAAACAGTGTGCCGCGCCAGCCGAACGCCTCGGTCGCCGCCGCAAAGGGCGACGCCGACAACAGCATGCCGCCGCCGCCGATCGAGATCGAAATCGCAGTGGCCGTCGCCAGCCGGTCGCGCGGAACCCAGCGCGATAATAAAACGATGATGCCCATGAAAATCGGCGCCGCACCGCAGCCGATCAAAAACAGAGCAAGCGTTAAGCTGACGATGCTTTTAGCTGCCGCAAACAGCAGCGTGCCGATCGCGGCGATTATGAGAAAACCCGCCATCGTGCGGCGCGGCCCGAACCGGTCGAGCAAGATGCCCACCGGCAATTGCATCAGCGCCGCGCCGAGAAAAATCGCTGCAGGCAGGTTCGATAGCTCGGCCGGCGTCAGCGCCAACTCGTCGCGCAGGTTGGGGGCGATGACCGCCGGCGCCGAACGCAGAAAGTGCGACAATACAAACGCTGCGCCGAGCACCGGCGCCATGCGGGCGATCGCCGCGCCGCGGCCAGAAGAAGAACTCACGGCAGCGTCGCGGGATACCGGTCTAAAGCTAACCTGCCACCGGAATCACCGGCAGCAGCACGTGCGAGGGATGGTCGGGGCCGGTGTAGAGGGTGACCTTGCCGCCATAGATCTCCACCGGCCGGTTGCCCTTGAGCTCGTGCTTGAATGGCCCGACGCCGAACTGAATGCGCCCGGCAATTTCCGGATCGCCCGGTTCCCAGCCGGGATAGACATAGTCGCGGCCGCGCACGCTCAGTCCCAGGCGATAACCTTCCGGCAGCACGATCGAAGTCGGCCAGATCTCGATGTCGAGCTCGTAGACCTCGCCCGGCGTCAGCGGCTGTACCTCGTCGTGGCTGTGATAGGGCCGGTAGGGCAGCGTCTTTTCTTCATCGAGCTTGCGGTGCGAGGCGCGCAGCCAGCCGATGCCGACCGGCGTGTGCGGATCGTTCGAGCCCTTGTAGACGACCTCTTTCAGGTCGGGCTTGAACACGCGCAGGACGAGGAACAGGTCGGCGTCCTCGGTCTCCGACGAAACGAATAGTTTCGCCGCCACCGGCCCGGTGATCTCGGTTTCCGCATCGACCGGCGGTGTCAGGAAGGTCACGCCGTCGCCCAGCGCGTCGTAGGTCAGCGTCTCCGGCTCGGCCATCGGTTCGGCTGACAGCGTCTTACCCGCCGGTTCCAGGTACATCGGCGTCCACTGGGTGCGCGGGATCGGCCACGCCTCCTCGGCCCGCTCGACGAATTTCTCGTCGGGGTGGCGGATCAGGAGCTGCACCGGCGGCTGCTGGTCCCAGCCGGTGTCCTCGCCTTTGAGGAAATGACCGAAGAAGCGCTTCTGCAGATCGATGCCGTAGTCGGTGTAGAAGTGGGTGAAATGCTCGAGCCCGTGGATTTCCAGCCACTTGCGGTCGCTCGCCGCGTTGACGTAGCCCTCGACATTGCCGCGCGGGTGCAGGCCGACACCACCCCAATTGCCGGCCGACAGCAGCGGCACGTTGATCTTGGAGTAGTCCGGCATGCGGGCGCGCCAGTAATCGTCGATCAGCGGATGATCCAGAATATCCTGGCCGAAGTCCGAGCGGTTAGCGGCGAGCACCTCCTCGGTCAGGGTCTCCGGGCCCGAGATCCACTCACCGTTGAGCCGGCTCTTGTAGCCGTTGGCGCCCTTGCCGTGCTGGCGCGGCACCACGGCGCTGTTGTACCAGACCGAGGAGAACCGGCAGGCGATGCCGCCATGGTGCGCCAGATCGCGGTAGAAGTCGGCGGCGCCCTCCCACACGCACATCGCCGCCAGATGCTTGGGCTGCAGCGAGGCGACCTGCCACTGGTTCATGCCGTAGTAGGATATGCCGTTGAGCCCCACTTTGCCGTTCGACCAGGCTTGGGTGCCCGCCCACTCGATGCAGTCGTGGAAGTCTTGCGCCTCGCGCGGCGACCACACCTCGAGATAGCCCGGCGAGCGGCCGGCGCCGCGCGAATCGACGCGCAGGCACACATAACCGTCGGGCACCCATTTTTCGGGGTCGACCAGCTCCCAGTTTTGATAACGGTTCGACGAGCCGACCAATGTGTCGGGATAGTCCTCGACCATCTGCTTCCATTGGTAGGGGTAACCGTCCTGCCAGTGCAGCCATTTGGCATAAGGCCCGTAGCTCATGATCACCGGATAGCTGCCGTCGTCGTCGGGGCGGAAGACGTCGGCCCTGAGCACGACGCCGTCATCCATCTCGATCGGCACGTCCCAGTCGATGCGCATGCCGTGGCTCACATCGCTGCGCATTTGTTCGTCTTGTGGTTGGCGCACGTCGTCCATCGTTACTCTCCCCCGATATGGACCTGAGATTATTGATTGCCGTTAGTTTAGCTGTTTGGCGCGGTTTGGCGAGCCGCGAATACGCAACGACTGACCATTGGGCGCTGCCGAATTCGCGTCCTAGAGCAAGCCTAATTCCCGCAGTTCGGCCGCCATCTCCGGCGGCGCTTCGGTTTCATCGTCCGGTCCACCCCCGGATGCATCGGCGGGCGCGCGTTCCGCCTCCAGGTAGCGCCAGCCCTGGAACGGGCGCGAGCGCCGCGAGCGGACAGGCACCAACTGGGGATCGAGAAAGATAGCGCAGCGCCGGTTACCTTCGCCATTGGCCACCGTCTCGATGCCGGTAATGGTTTGGCGAACTTGAACGTAGCCTTTGATGACCCAGTACAGCGAACCGCCCTGGCCGACGATCTCATCGGCCCGGCGGGGCTTATTTCGGGTCAGAATCCGCAGCCGCGGTTCCCGGCCATTGCCCGATTGTACGGCGAGCCGCTGGCGCTGTCGTTCGCGCAAATGGGCGACATTGTCGATACCGACGGCGAGCTTGATGAGATGAAGCGGCATAACCGCAACATAACAACGCGCGCGCAGCCATCAAACCGGACCAAACGGATTTTGACATCGCAAAGAAGAAATATCTGTGGAAGATCGTGACTTTTAGCGCCGCGATCGGTTCACCAGTTTGTTGAGGCTTTCGATTAGATCGAGCCCTTCATACCCGCCATCGCCTTGGATGGCGTTATCGATAACGGTCTGCAGCGCGTCGGTATGGGCGCGAATCACGTCGCCTGCCGCGGCGGCAGGCAGCTTGAATATTTCAATATAACTGCACAGCGACGCACAAATGTCGCTAACCAACGGGTAATCGAAGGCAGCGCCTTGCATACGCAAATCGTAAGACAGACGGAAAATTTCCTCTGCGCGATCTTGGTTATCGCCGTCTAACTGCTCGGCGAGCGCCACCTGCGCGGCAATTTCGCCGATCGCGATGGTAACCCGATGGAGAAAATCGCCCTGCAGGTTTGCCACGGCGGCGCTCGCCTGGACGGCCAGTTGACGATCGATCCCCGAACCCCTTCCAGCCCGCGACTTGAGCGCGTTGGGCGGGGTGATCATCTGATAGGTGCCGGTATCTTGCGGCGCCTCAGTCACCCATCACCCCATCGATCGCGCGTTTATTTTTTGCCAGTGCCGACCGCTGTTGCTTAGTAATATCCCGCTTCGGCAGTCTTACCTTGTCGAGCAACGATTTCCGGCGCTCAGGGCCTTTATAGTCGAGGCTCGATTTGCGGCGGCGGTCCGGTCCAAAATAAGAATCGGTGCGAACGAACGGCCGCGGATTTCCGATCACTGCTTCCAGACGTTTCAAGACGATGCCCACGGTGAACGGTTTGGCGAGAAATTCAGTGACCCCATGGTCGCGCGCCTGGCGGACATGTTCGCTGTCTGAATGCGCCGAAAGCATAATGATCGGCACATAGGGGTTGGGGCTTTGCGGCGATCCGCGGATCAAATCGACGAACGCGAGCCCCGAGATTGGCTCCAACTGGGAATCGGTGAACACGACGTCGTAGTCGTTGGCGCAATAGTGCTCGAAACCAGCGTCCGCATTGCCCGCCATGTCGATCTTCCCGGCGCCGATACTTTGCAGGATCGTCCACATCAACTGACGAATGTGCACGTTCTGGTCGACAACCAAGACGCGAAGCTTGTTTAGCGTGTTATCCACCGGATTCCCGGATCCGACTTAAGCCATTGTAATTGCCGCCATTTAAACCCACAGCGGCAGCACCAAAGGCTAGAACGGTCGGGTTACCAAATGGTTAGGCGATAGCCCGCGTCAGCGCGATTTGTCGACCAACTCGTTGAGGCTTTTGACCAGCGCACGCCCAAGGTGGCCGCCGTCACCGGTGACAGAGTTGTTGACGACCGAGCGCAAGGCGTCGGTGTGGGCACGCACAACGATTTTGTCCAGTTCTTCCGGAGCGTCCAAATGCTCCACGTAGCTGCATAACGACTTACAAATGTCGTTCACCAGGGGATAGTCCAATGCGGCCGCTTGCATCTGCACGTCGCGAAAGATACGGGTAAGTGCCCCTGGTGTGTTGACTCTGTCGCCGGTCGGTTTTTTGGTGGCGTTAATCAGGTGTGTAACATCACCCGCTGTCGTTGCGACCCGGTGCAGATAGTCGGTTCGTATCCGGTCAACAGCGGTTTTGGCTCGTCTCACCAGTTCCGCATCGATACCCCTGCCCACGCCAACCCGCTGTTTCAGGGGCGGCGGATTGATCAGCTGGTAGCTTCCGTCGGGCTCGGCAGCGCTCATTGTTCGGTCGTGACGCTCGAATTCGGATTAGTCGTGGTCTTTCTAACAACGTACCAGTTCGTCGACCACGCGGATATTTTCCTTTAACACTGAGCGCTGTTGGATGGCGATATCCTGCCGCGACAGAGCCAGTTCTTCGGCTGCCGAACTTCTTCGCTCGGGCCCCGCATAGTCGAGGCTCGATTTGCGCCGACGGTCCGGTCCGAAATAGGTACTGGTGCGCACGAACGGCCGCGGGTTTTCGATCACCGCTTCGATGCGTTTCAGCACAGTGTCGACGCTCAATGGTTTGGCGAGAAATTCGGTGACCCCATGGTCGCGTGCCAGCTTTATGTGCTCGGTATTACAGAGGGACGAGAGCATGATTATTGACACGTAGGGGTTGCGGCTTTGGTGCGAGGTGCGGATTAAGTCGACAAACTGGAAGCCGCTGAGCGGCGCCATTGCGGAATCGGTGAACACCATGTCGTAGTCATGGCGGCAGTAGGTTTCAAAGCCTGACGCGGCACTGTCATACATGTCGATGGTTCGGGCACCGACAGCCTGCAGAATGGTGCGTAAAAGTTGCCGAAAATGTGTATTTTCGTCGACAATTAGCACTCTGATGTTGTTAAGAGCGTAGCCCACTTGGTCATCCGGTAGTAGTTAAACCATTGATTCAAAATCCTTTGTTCCTTGGCTGGTGACGGCAAGGTTATGTAGACACGGTTAATAATTTGCTAAACTTTGTTACCGAATCGTAAAGAATTTTAGAAAAATTTAAGAAGCTTTTGAGAGGAACGCCTGGGCTGCCTTCGAGGTCGGCATGCGCCCAAGGACATCGCAAATAAATTGCCCGGCAGCGACGACAGCGGCAAGGTCGATACCGGTCTCGATCCCCATGCCGTCGAGCATATACAGAACGTCTTCGGTGGCGACATTGCCCGACGCACCGGGGGCGTAGGGGCAGCCGCCGAGCCCGGCGACGGCGCTGTCGATGGTGGCGACGCCCAATTCGAGGCACGCCAATATATTGGCGAGCGCTTGGCCGTAAGTATCGTGGAAGTGCAGCGCCAATTGCTCGATCGGCACTTCGCCGGCCACGGTTTGCAGCATACTTCGCGCCTTGGCGGGTGTGCCCACGCCGATCGTATCGCCCAAGCTGATTTCATAGCAGCCCATGGCAAGCAATTTGCCGGCAAGATCGGCTACCTTGGCGCTGTCGACATCGCCTTCATAGGGGCAGCCCAAGACACAAGAGATATACCCGCGCACCCGCATACCGGCGGCCAGCCCGGCGGCGCAGACCGGCGCGGCGCGTTCCAGGCTCTCGGCGATCGAACAATTGGTGTTCTTCTGCGAGAACGTCTCCGACGCCGCGCTGAAGATGGCGATCTCGGTCGCGTTGGCCGCCTTGGCCCGTTCGAAGCCCTTCATGTTCGGCACCAGCACTGGGTAGACCGTGCCGGACCGCCGCTCGATGGCATTCAGCACCACCTCGCTGTCGGCCATCTGCGGCACCCATTTGGGCGATACGAAAGCGCCGGCCTCGACCGCGGGAATACCCGCATTCGCCAAACGCTGGATCAGCTCGACCTTGACCTCAACCGGCACCGTTTGCGGTTCGGATTGCAGGCCGTCGCGCGGACCGACATCGACAATGCGCACCTGTTTGGGCATCGCCATGGGCCTGTGCGCCCCTTACCTCAGCCGTCTTCGACCAGCGAGTAGCGGTCGTCGGTCGCCAGGGATTGCGCCAGGGGCAATCCCAATTCTTCGCGTACTATGTTCGTGCCGCGGACGATCGACACCATCTTGTTGAAGGCGTGCCGGCGACTCATGCCTTCGCGGCCCATGCCGCAATCCGACGCAATCACCAGACGTTCCGCTGGTATATGTTTGAGCGCGCTGCGAATGGTATCGGCGACCTGTTCGGGCCGTTCGACCTGGAGACTATGGTGGTCGACGACGCCGATCGCGACTTTCTTATCGCTTGCAATCGCCTGCCCCGTCGGCTCCAGATCGGCGCCGCCGGCGCTGCAGCATTCGAAGGTAATGACGTCGGCGTCGACCCGATTGAGCGCTTCCAACGCCGGTACATAGCTGGGTTGAACGGCAAATAGACGCTGCTGGGCTGGATTACCCCAACAGGTGTGACACCAGATCTCGGTCTTATCGCGCAGGCCGCGTACCGTGTTGTTGAACACCTCGACCATGAAGTCGGGGTTCAGCACGTCGTCGCTCAGTCCCTTCGCCGCAAGCAGATGGATCTGCGTCTCTTCCATCTGGATCACCGGGCATCCCGCGTCGGCAAGCTCGGTCAATTCCTCGTTCAACGCGTCACTGACCGCCCAGATACATTCACGCAGATCCTTGTAGTGAAAATTGCGCACCGCCATGGCCAGCAGCTCGGCGGTGATGGTGCCGAACTTGACCGGCTTGGTGGTCAGGCGCTGGGCGGTTTTCCACATCGCGGTATAGTGCAGATTACCGCGGCCGACCGGCCCGACCAGATCGGGCATCACCCGCGCTTCCAACACCTCGTGCAGGATGTCGCCGCGCGTATTGGGCATGCCGGCGCGTCCGCCCTCTTGCACATAGGCATGTTCGCCGGAAAAGCCGTCCATATGGTTCGGCGGATAGGAAAACCAGCTGTGGCCGCCGACGTCCTCGTCAAAGTGGGCGTCGCCGTCGGTGCAGATATCGAGACCGGCGGTTTCCTGGTCGCGCAAATAGCAAGATACCGCATCGGTGTATTGTTCGCGGAAGCGCGCGTTCACCATGGCGGTGCGAAAATTTCGCTTGCCGAGATTTTCGGTGTACCACGCCGGTCGCGGCAGCGAGCCAATCACACTGGTGGGCAGGACGATACCGTCCGTTGCGTTGTACATGGCGCTCTCCTTCCGCCGAATGGGTTAGCTTTGCCGTATCTTCGCGGTATTTCGGGGGCGCTACAAGCCAGTCGTTGCCGCCGGCACGATGTTCGCCGGTTACTCGCCGTCGGTCGCCAGGCGTAGCAATTCCGCGCCTTCGTCGACCTGGTCGCCGGCGGCGAAAAACACATCGGCGACGGTACCGTCGGCGGGCGCGGAGATGGCGTGCTCCATTTTCATCGCTTCCAGGATCATCACCGTCTGACCGCGCACGACGCTGTCGCCGGCGGCGACCATCGCCTGCACCACTTTGCCGGGCATCGGCGCATTGAGGCCGCCACCGGCACCTTCGCCGCGGTCGGCTTCGGCCACCGGCACCACATGCACCAACCGATGCTGCTGGGCGCCTTTGGCGACGATTAGCGTGTGGTCGTCGCGGAAGACGCGCGTGCCGTCCGCTGGTTGGCCGATCGCGGTCGGCTCGGTGGCCTCTGGCAGCAGCGCCTGCCAGCCTTCTCCGGCATTCACCAGGTCGATGGTTAATTCCACTTCGCCGTCGCGCAGCAGAACACGGTCGCGCGCCGGCAGGTTGGGACGCCAGCCGTCGATCGCTTGCCACGGCGAATGAACATCGCCGGCTTCCGGCGATGGCGCGACACGTCGTTCTTTGAGCAAAAAGGCAATCGCCGCCAACAGCGTCGAGGATTCCGCCGGTCCGGTTGGCGGCACCAATTCGACCAAGTGCTCGCCGCTAAAATTGGTATCGATGTCGCCGGCAACGAACGCCGGATGATCGAGCGCGTTGGCGAGGAACGTCTGGTTGGTGACAGGGCCGACGAGCAGCAGTTGCACCATCGCGTTATGGAGGCGGCGCAGCGCGGTTTCACGATCGCCGCCGTGGGCAATCAGCTTGGCGATCAAGGGATCGTATTCGACGGCGATCGTATCGCCTTGGCG
>JBFKGW010000069.1:0-8882 GCA_041633145.1 Alphaproteobacteria bacterium | reverse complement strand
TTTGCCGCCGCGACCATCTTCATCGCCGAGGTGATGCGCTGGGTCGACTTGACCGAGGTAATGCGGACCCTGAGGTCCTTGAGGCTTGGCATGTCGGTTTACGTCCGCTGGTGCGCTACCCGAGGACCTAGGCGAAAGTCTTGGCGAACGCCGAGACGATCTCGCCGAGCTTATTGTCGGTTTCCTCGCTCAACTCGCCGGAATCGCGGATCGCCGCCAGAATATCGGCATGGTTGCTGCGGATATGGTCCAGCATCTGGGACTCGAACCGGTTGATGTCGGCAATCTCAACGCCGTCGAGATGGCCGCGCACGCCGGCGTAGATCGCCACCACCTGTTCCTCGGTCGGCATCGGCGAATATTGCGGCTGTTTCAATAGCTCGGTTAGCCGCGCGCCGCGCGCCAGCAAGCGCTGGGTGACCTGATCGAGGTCGGAGGCGAACTGCGAAAAGGCCTCCATCTCGCGGAACTGCGCCAGTTCCAGCTTGATCGTGCCGGCGACCGATTTCATCGCTTTCGATTGCGCCGCCGAGCCGACGCGGCTCACCGACAGGCCGACGTTAATCGCCGGCCGCACGCCTTTGTAGAACAGGTCGGTCTCGAGGAAGATCTGGCCGTCGGTGATCGAAATCACGTTGGTCGGAATATAGGCCGACACGTCGTTGGCCTGGGTCTCGATAACCGGCAGAGCGGTTAGTGAACCCGATCCGTTGTCCGCGTTCATCTTGGCGGCGCGCTCGAGCAGGCGCGAATGCAGGTAGAACACGTCGCCCGGATAGGCTTCGCGGCCCGGCGGACGGCGCAGCAGCAGCGACATCTGCCGGTAGGCGGTCGCCTGTTTCGACAGATCGTCGTAGAAAATCACCGCGTGCATGCCGTTGTCGCGGAAATATTCGCCGATCGCGCAGCCGACATAGGGCGCCAGGAACTGCAGCGGCGCCGGCTCCGAAGCCGTCGCGGCGACCACCACCGTGTAGTCCATGGCGCCGTAGTCTTGCAGGGTCTTGACCACCTGCGCGACGGTCGAGCGCTTCTGGCCGACCGCGACATAGATGCAGTAGAGCTTCTTCGACTCGTCGTCCGAGGCGTTGATTGCCTTTTGATTGAGGATGGTATCGATGGCGACCGCGGTTTTACCGGTCTGCCGGTCGCCGATGATCAATTCGCGCTGGCCGCGGCCGACTGGCACCAGCGAATCCAACGCTTTCAGGCCGGTTTGCATCGGCTCGAACACCGACTGGCGCGGAATGATGCCCGGCGCCTTGACCTCAACCAGCCGGCGCTCGCTCGATTCGACCGGCCCAGCCCCGTCGATCGGGTTGCCGAGAGCGTCGATCACCCGGCCGAGCAGGCCCTTGCCGACCGGCACGTCGACGATGTCGCCGGTCCGCTTGACCGTGTCGCCTTCCTTGATGTCGCGGTCGTCACCGAAAATGACGATACCGACATTGTCGGTCTCCAGGTTAAGCGCCATGCCCTTGATGCCGCCGGGAAACTCGACCATTTCGCCGGCCTGGACGTTGTCGAGCCCGAACACGCGGGCGACGCCGTCACCGACTGACAAAACCTGGCCGATCTCGGAAACGTCGGATCCAACATCGAAGTTGGCGATCTGGTTTTTCAGAATCGCCGAAATTTCCGCGGCACGAATTTCCATTACTGAGCCCCTTTCATGGCCAACTGCAGGCGCTGCAGTTTCGATTTAAGCGACGCGTCGATCATCCGCGAGCCGACCCGCACGACCAGGCCGCCGAGCAGCGAAGAATCGAGTTTGGCGTCGACGGTCACCTTGCCGCCCAGCGCTGAGCGCAGGGCATTGGTGACCGAGTCCAATTGCGATTGTTTGAGCGGTTGCGCCGAGGTCACCTGGGCGGTGATCTCGCCGCGCCGTTGCGCCAACTCGGTAAGGAAGGCCTCAATCACGGCGGGCAACACGAACAGCCGGTTGTTGCGCGCGATGACGCCGATGAACCGGCGCGTTAAGTCGCTGGCGCCGGCCTGCTGCAAGACCGCCGCCATGGCCGCCGCCTTGTCGTCGGCGTCGATGAGTGGCGAGCGGATCAGCGTTTGCAGATCGGCGCTCTCTTCGAGCAGCGCTTTCAGGCTTCTCATGTCCGCAGCGGTCTCGTCGAGCGCGCGTCCTTCGTCCGCCAACTCATAGACGGCCGACGCGTATCGCGCGGCGATTTCGCTGACTACGTTCGATTGCGTCGCCACTTTCGGCGGCTCCCCGGCAAGATTCGGTAATGCCCCTAAGAATTATTTTAACCCTTTGATTCCTTTGCGAAATAAAGGGGTCCTCCCTAACTAAACCGTAGCCGCCAGCGAGGCAGGCGCTTGGTAGCACAAGGTATATGCGGTGGCAAGTTTAGGCCTCGCGGAAAAGCGCAGAAATCCGCGCCCTTCGTCGGTCTTCGCGTGGCGACAATTCGCCGCGCTGGGTTAAGCCGCGCCTACAGGAAACTATAGGGGTCGATGTCGATCCGCAGGCGTACCCGCGCCGGCACGTCGATTTGCGCTAGCCACTCGCGTAGCACCGGTTGCACCGGGCGGTCGCGGGCAGTTTTCAGCAGCAGGCGGCGGCGGTGTTGGCCGCGCAGCATGGCGAGCGGCGCCGGCGCCGGACCCAGCACCTGAACATCGTCGCCCGTCGGCGCGACGCGGGCCAATGCGCCGGCAACTGCGTCGGCGGCGGCGGCATCGCGGCTGGCGATGATGATCGCGGCGAGGCGCCCGAACGGTGGCCAGCTGCCTTGGGCGCGGTTTTCTTCTTCCAGCTGCATAAAGGCTTCGCGGTCGCCGCTGATCATCGCCTGGATTACCGGATGCTCCGGCTGGTGCGTCTGCACGATCACCCGCCCCGGCCGCTCGGCGCGGCCGGCCCGTCCGGCGACCTGATGCAGCACCTGGTAGGTGCGCTCGCTGGCGCGCAAATCGCCGCCGCCCAGGCCGAGATCGGCGTCGACGATGCCGACCAGGGTAAGGTGAGGGAAGTGGTGGCCCTTGGCGACCATCTGGGTGCCGATCAAAAGATCGAGCTCGCGCGCCTCGATGGCGCGCACCATCTCCTCTGCGGCCTCGGGGCCGCGCATGGTGTCGCTGGTCATCACGCCAATGCGTGCGCCGGGCACCACGGTTCGTACTTCCTCGGCGATGCGCTCGACACCGGGGCCGCACACCGCCAACGACCCCTCGGCCTGGCATTGCGGACAGTTTTGCGGCACCGGCGCGCTGTAGCCGCAATGGTGGCATTGCAACTGCCGGCGGAACCGGTGTTCGACCAGCCAGGCGCTGCAACTGGGGCACTCGAAGCGGTGGCCGCAGGCCCGGCAGAGAGTCAGCGGGGCGTAGCCGCGGCGGTTCAAAAACAGCAACGCCTGTTCGCCGGCGCCGATGGTTTCAACCAACGCCTCGCGCAAGGCCGGTGCGAGAAACTGGTCGGCGGTGAGCCCGCTCTCGCGCATGTCGACGGCTTCGACCGACGGCGGCGTGGCGGCGCCGAAACGTTGCGGCAGCTCGAGCCGGTTATAGCGGCCGCGCAATACGTTGACCCGGGTCTCCAGCGACGGCGTCGCCGAAGCGAGGATTACCGGACACCCCACCAAATGCGCCCGCACGATGGCCATGTCGCGCGCGTGGTAGGCGACCCCGTCGGCCTGTTTGTAGGCGCTTTCGTGCTCTTCATCGACGATCACCAGCCCCAACTCATCGAACGGCAGGAACAGCGCCGAGCGGGCGCCGACGACGACCCGCGCCTCGCCGGTCGCGACCGCGCGCCAGGCCTGCCGCCGCCGCGTTTGTCCCAGGTCGGAGTGCCAGACCACTGGCTCGGTGCCGAAGCGCCGCGCGAACCGGTCGAACCATTGCGGCGTCAGCGCAATTTCGGGCAGCAGCACGAGCGCCTGGCGGCCGAGCCGCAGGGCCGCTGCAATGGCTTCGAAATAGACTTCCGTTTTGCCGGCGCCGGTGACCCCGTCGAGCAATGTGACGGCAAATTCTTGCGCCTCGACCTGTTGGCGTAACGCTGCTGCGGCCTCCTGCTGCTCGGCCGACAGTTGCGCGCCGGGGTGCTCGGGATCGGGCACGTCGTAGCTGCGCCCGGGCGGCAAGTCCAATGCGGTGATCGCGCCAGCGTCGGCCAGGCCTTTGACCACGCCGCTGCTCACGCCGGCTTCGCGCGCCAGATCGGGCGCAGTACGCGGCGGCCCGCCGGCGAGCACGTCGAGCACCCGTTTGCGGGCTGCGGTGATACGCAAATCGGGCGGTAGGGCTGCGATTTCATACGCCCGCACTGGCTTCGGCGGCTCCAACACGCCGCGCACGTTCATCGCCATCCGCAACACCGCCCCCGGCGGCGACAGCGAATAAGCGGCGATCCAATCTATGAACTTGCGTAGCGAGTCGGGCAGCGGCGGCGCCTCGAGGCGGGCAGCCACCGGTTTGAGCTTGGCGTCGTCCACGTCGCCGCTTGCCGCACCCCACACCACGCCGACGACCTCGCGCGATCCCAAGGGCACGGCGACATAATCGCCGGTTTGCAGATCAAGTTCGCTATCGGCGCTGTAATCGTAGGCGCCGGCGAGCGGCAGCGGCAGCAATACGCTAACCCGTTCCTCACCGTTAACCTTAGCGGCGGTAGTGGCGTCTGAAGTGTCCATCGGGTACACTCTAGGCGCCGACTCGGTTGAGACCAACGCCGGTGTCGGCAACGGCGAGAACAGGTGATTTTTTGACTGACCGCTCGATAGGACGAAACGGATGAAGTTTTTCATCGATACCGCTGACCTCGACGAAATTCGCGATCTCGCGGCGACCGGATTGGTCGACGGGGTGACCACCAATCCCTCGCTGGTCGCCAAATCGGGCGGCAACATTCTCGATGTGATCGCCGAGATCTGCGCCATCGTGCCCGGCCCGATAAGCGCCGAAGTGACCGGCACCGAGGTCGACATGATGCTTGCCGAGGCCGAGGTGCTCAGTGCCATCGCGCCCAATGTGACGATCAAGGTGCCGTTGACGCCCGATGGGCTAAAGGCCTGCAAGGCGTTGCGCGAGCGCGGCATCATGGTCAACGTTACCCTGTGCTTCTCGGCCGCCCAGGCGCTGCTCGCCGCCAAGGCGGGCGCCAGCTTCGTGTCGCCGTTCGTCGGCCGCATCGACGATATCGGCGGCAACGGCATGGACCTGATCGACGAGATCGTCGACATCTACAGCCAATACCCGGCGATCCAGACCGAGATTCTCGTCGCCTCGATCCGCAACCCGACCCACGTCATCGAAGCGGCAAAGTTGGGCGCCGATGTCGCCACCGTGCCGCCGGATGTGCTGCGCAAGTTGTTTAGCCATCCGTTGACCGACAAGGGACTGGCGGCCTTCCTGGGCGACTGGGAAAAGACTGGCCAGTCGATTCTGGATCAAGCCAAGACCCGCGCTAAGGCGGCGGAGTAGGCGAAACAATGGGCGTGGTCAGTTGAGTCAAAAAGCAACCAAACCTGGCGCGCCCGAACCTGCCGATCCGACCGCTAAACAGGTGGCGGCGTACTTGCGCGATCATCCCGATTTCCTCAGCCAGTACCCGGATTTACTCGCCATCTTCGAGGCGCCGGTGCGCGAATTTCCCGACGCCGACCCGGAGGGCGGCGAGATGATCGACCTGCAGCACGCCATGGTCGGTCGGCTGCGCACGGAGTTGGCGCACAGCGCCAAGCAACACAACGACCTGATCGATGCCGGGCGCAACAATCAACGCAGCCAGGCGCGCATCCACGACGCGGTGCTGCGGCTGCTCTCGGCGCGCTCGCTCGATCACTTGCTCGAATTGATGGCGACCGACTTGGTGGGCTTGCTCGACATCGACGCGGTGGCGTTGTGCCTGGAGACCGGCAGCGTGGCGCCGGCGACCTCGCACGGCATTCGCATTTTGCCCGACGGCACGATCGCCAAGGTGATCGATGGCGACCGCGGCGTCACGCTGCGCGACAACGTGTCGGGCGAGCGGCGGATCTTCGGCGAAGCGGCCGGGCTGGTTCGCTCCGAGGCGCTGCTGCGCCTGGTTGTGCGCCGGGACGCGCCGCCGGCGCTGTTGGCAATGGGCAGCCGCGAGCCGCACCGCTTCCATCCCGGCCAGGGTACCGAATTGCTGGCTTTCCTGGCGCGCGTCATGGAGCACTGCATCTGCACATGGCTGGATCTGCCGCGCTAAAATCCGACGACGGATGGGGGGCGATTAGCGACGCCGCGCTGCGGCGGGCGGTTGGGCAATGGTACGATCAGTTGGCCGCCGAGCGGCGCGCCTCGCCCCACACGTTGGCCGCCTACGCGCGCGACCTTATCGGCTTTCTCGATTTTCTCAAGGTTCATCTCGGCGGCCCGCCGGCTCTGGCCGAACTGGCAGAACTGAAATCGGGTGATTTTCGCGCCTGGTTGGCCCATCGCACCCAGTCCGGACTGGCCCGCAGCTCAACAGCGCGGGCGTTATCCGTCGTGCGCGGGTTCTACCGCTTCCTCGACCGCGAAGCGCTGGCCCACAACGCCGCGATCGGTTCGGTGCGCAGCCCGCGGGCGACCCGCGCAGTGCCCAAGGCGCTGGCGGTGCCAGAAATGGGCGAGCTGATCGTCGCCGCCGGCGAGCCCGAGCGCGACACGTCGGAGCCGTGGGTGGCGGTGCGCGATGTTGCCGTGCTGCTCCTGTTGTACGGTTGCGGCCTGCGCATTTCCGAGGCGCTGGCCTTGAACCGCCGCGACGTACCGAGCGTTAGCGCGGCGGGCGGCGGTAGCCTGATGATCACCGGCAAAGGCGGCAAGCAGCGCGTGGTGCCGCTGCTGCCCATCGTCGTCGACGCCATCAATGCCTACGTGGCGGCCTGCCCCTATCGGTTGGCGCCCGACGGGCCGCTATTTGTCGGCGTGCGTGGCGGCCGACTCAACCCGCGCATCGTGCAGGGGCGCTTGCAGACCCTGCGCGCTCAGCTCGGCCTGCCGAAAGAGGCGACGCCGCACGCGCTGCGCCATTCCTTCGCCACCCATCTGCTCGGCGCCGGCGGCGATCTGCGCGCCATTCAGGAACTGCTCGGCCACGCCTCGCTGTCGACCACCCAGCGCTATACCGATGTCGACGCCGAGCAATTGCTCGACGTCTATGCGCGTGCCCATCCGCGCGCCGCGGCGGGGAAGGGCGGCGGGTAAGCGGCCTGGCGGCGACGTCAAACTATAATTCCCGAATCCGTCGATGGGCTGACGCAGACGCGCGGTACAGTTACTGGTGGCGGCAGAATTTCGCGAAAACTCGTTTTGCGATGCATCAAGGCCGAACGCGCTATTTGCGCCTTGAATAACTGCGGTTTTTGATGGTCAACCCCGCTGGCGTGTTCGGGGCCATTTCCAGGAGCACATTCTTCGTCGCCAGAGTGCGTGATTGGGAGGCCAAGATGAAGAAAGTACTCGTCATTGTGAGCGTGATCCTCGTCGGTTGTGTGGCCGCGGCGACAGTTGTGCTGCAAGAAAACGATCATTTCGAAAAAGGCTTGGAGGCATACACCGACGGAGATTTTGCGACCGCGTTTCTCGAACTGCGACCCAGTGCCGAGGAAGGTAATGTGGACGCGCAAAATATCCTCGGCACGATGTATGCCAAAGGCCAAGGCGTACCGCAGGATTACGCCGAGGCGTTAAAATGGCGGCGTCTCGCCGCGGCACAGCAAAATGCGAATGCCCAGTACAATCTCGGCTTTATGTACGATAAGGGCCAAGGGGTGGCGCAGAATTATGGCGAGGCGCTGAAGTGGTACCGGCTCGCTGCCGGGGAGGGTCACCAATTCGCGCCCAATAATATTGCCTGGATACTGGCTACTGCGGCTGACGCGGAAATTCGTGATGGTGAGGAAGCGTTGCGGTTGGCCCAGCAGGCGCTGGAGAGTGGCGCTGATCCGGTAATCATCGACACTCTTGCCGCCGCTTATGCCGAAGTCGGGCTGTTCGAAAAAGCGGTTAGAGAACAAAGGCGAGCGATCGATATGGCTCGATCGGCGGGCGAACTCGACGTGGTTGCCGACCGCGAGGGCCGTCTCAAACTGTACCGCAACGGTCGGCCATATCGCGAGTGAACGCCACTCGACCGCGGCGCCCCGTGTGCGAAAGGTTATTCGGGTAAGGGCGTCCGGATCAGATGCCGTTTTTGATTATTTGGCTTTCTTGGCCTTTTTAGCCTTGTCGGACGTCGCGCCCTCTTCCAATTGACGGATCAAACCGGTTTTTTCGCCTTCGCCGCGTTCCATGGCGTTATCTTGACCCTGCAGCCGCTGCTCTTTCTCCAAGACCATTTCCTCAACTTTCTCGGAACCCTTGCCTTTGGACATTCCCTGTTCCTTTTTACCTTGGGCAATTTGGGTGTCGGCCGAGAAAACCGGCGCAGCACTGGTGGTGACAAACCAGAACGCGGTCAAGGCAACCGTAATTGGTGAGAATTTCATGCAAGCCCCTTAATGCTGATGACACGTTGCATAATTATACATCGCATCTGCCCATGTAAGACACGACGAACCGATGCGCGACGAGCCATAGTCGTTCGGTGATGACGAGGTTCGGAGCCCGAATTGTGAACGGGCGTGTGAGGTTACTTTGGAGTAGAGGGTGTCCCGCGGGTCGTCTCTGGCGGCGCGGCGCCGGCGTCGGGCGTGCCGCCGCCGGCGATCAAACTAAGCCCGTAACCGATACCCAGACTGGCCAGCAACAGCGCGGCGAATGCCGCGGCGATGACCGGAAGGTGTAAGTGGCCGCTGCGCGCCAACAGGGCGCTTGTTCGGACTGCCGGACTTTCCCCTGCCGGCTCGTCAGCTTCGGCCAATGCGCCATCGATATCTGCGGGACCGGCGGTCGCCGCGTCG
>JBFKGW010000068.1:0-8883 GCA_041633145.1 Alphaproteobacteria bacterium | reverse complement strand
CCGAAATCGGTAAACACGCTTCCCTTAATATTGAACTCTTCCGGTAGGCCGAGCGGGAATGTCAATTCTGCCGTGCCCGCATAGAATTGGTTGCCGCCGATCGCGTCGTCGGTCACCAGATCGCGCGGCCCAACGCCGGCATTCTCGAAGCCGCGCAGCGAGCTACCGCCGAGAAAAAACCGCTCGGTCAGCCGTACAATGTCGTCATCGAAGGTAAAGACATAGCCGGCCTCACCGGACAAACTAGCGATCACCGACGATCGAAACAGCGGCACAAAATAGCCGGTGTTCACCTCGCTGCGCATGAATTGCTCGGTGCCCCCTAGTCCCGCCGTTTGCACGTTCAACGAAGCGAAATAGCCGTCAGTCGGGTCAAACCGGCGATTTAGTCGATCGTAGAAAAAGTCGTTGGTGATGCTCGACGTGGTGACCTCGCCCGTTTGCGATTTAACGACGATCGAGGCTTCATCGTCGACTTCTGTAATTTCTTCTTGCGACAAAAGATAGCGGATCGTATGGCGAAGATTAGGATCGAGTTGGTAGCCCATGCGCAAACCGAATCCGATTTCCTCTTCCTCGAACGAACTCTCGTCAGTGAGGTCGGTTGAGCGAATAAATAGGTCGACACCGGCGGCCAAATTACGGTCGAGAAAATAGGGCTCGGTAAAGCTCATATCGATGCGTTGTTGCTCGGTTCCCAGCGATAGGCCGACCCGCAGGTCTTGGCCGCGGCCAAGCAGGTTACGCTCGCGAATGGAGATGTCGCCGAGCGGTCCGGAGGTGGACGAGAACCCGGCGCCGATCGACAGTTCGCCGGTGGACTGCTCTTCTACTTCGACGTTAATCACCGTGCGGTCGGGCGCGCTGCCCGGATCGTTGGTGATGTCGACGCGCGAGAAGAAATTGAGATTGTTGAGCCGCTGGCGGGTTGCTCTGATTTTGGCGGTATTGAACGCGTCGCCCTCGGCGATCGTAAACTCGCGGCGGATCACTTCGTCGAGGGTGCGCAGATTGCCCGATATATCGATGCGTTCGACGAAGACGCGGGGTCCCTCGCTGATCTCATAGGTGACATCCAGGGTCCGCGCCTCTCGGTCGCGGTTCACCCGCGGTCTGACGTCGACAAAAGCAAAGCCGCGCGCGCCAAGGTTTGACGTGATCGATTGCACGGTCTCTTCGACTTCGTCGGCATTGTATTGCTCACCTTCTGCACCGACGATCAGAGACTCCAGTTCGGCAGGCTCGATATTGCGCAGTCGGCTGGTAACGGCGATCTTGCCGAAGCGGTATTCCGGACCTTCTTCCACGGTAAAGGTAATGACGAAGTCTTCCCGGTCTTCGGTCAGCTCGGCGATCGCCGAGACGACGCGAAAATCGGCGTACCCCTCGGATAGATAGAACCGCCGCAGCAATTCGCGGTCGAACGACAGGCGATCGGGGTCGTAGGTGTCGTTGGAAGTCAGAAAGCGATAAAACGCGGACTCATCGGTTTGAATGACATCGCGCAGCGTACCGTCGGAAAACTGCTTGTTGCCGATGAAATTGATCGCGCGGATGCCCGTCGACGGCCCCTCATCGATCTCGTACACCAGGTCCACCCGGTTTTCCGGCAGCTGGATGACCTTCGGCTCAACGGTTGCGCCAAACCGGCCGGAGCGGCGGTAGATGTCGAGCAGGCGCTTGACGTCGTTCTGCACTTTTGTTCGCGTGTAGACGACACGCGGGCGCAATGACACTTCCGCATCGAGCACTTCGTCGGCGAGGCGTTTGTTTCCCTCGAAGGCGATCCGGTTGATGATCGGATTTTCGACGACCTGAATGATCAAGGTGCTGCCTTCGCGGCGCAGCGTAACGTCGGCAAAGAGGCCGGTGTTGAACAGGCTCTTCAGCGAGGCGTCGATGAGGGCTTCATCGTAGGTGTCACCTGGCTGAATCTGCACGTAGGAATTGACGGTCGAGGGATCGATCCGATTGGTGCCGACGACCCGTATTTCGCTGATTGTGGCCGGACCGCGTTGGGCGACGGCGCTGGACGCAAAAATTCCCGCGCTCGCAGCCCATGCGCCAAGGGCAAACACAACCGTTACGGCGGCACGCGCTCTCGACCCTCGCCGCATTGTCAGACGCCTTCCCTAGATGCCCGTTGGCTACGTTACGAGCGCAACCAATCTTTGTACCAATGGTAGCCGGACCAAATCGTTGAACGTGGCGAATAGCATGAGCCCCAACACCAGGACCAGCCCGATTTTTAGTCCGAAATCTATGATCCATGGGTGGGGCGGCCGACGGAACACGACTTCGTAGGCGTAGAATAATAGATGTCCGCCATCCAACAAAGGGATCGGCAGCAAGTTTATCAGGCCCAAATTGATCGACAGGAAGGCTGCGAAGACGATCAACGCCGATATGCCAGCGCTCGCCGCGGTGTCCGACATTTGTGCAATTCGTACCGGTCCGCCGAGTTCGCGCGCACTGCGGTCGCCGGAGAACATCTGACCGATCGCGGTCACCGTAACCGATGTCAGCCGGCCGGTTTCACGTAGCGCCTGCCATACGGATTCGATGGGGCCATGGCGCTGAAATTCCCGTTCGGTGCCGCGCACGCCCAACAAACCGATGCGTTGTTCGTCGCCCAGGGCATCGGTAAAGGTCTCGACGCTTGGCGTGACTGGGATGGTCACTTCCTGGTCGCCGCGTTCGACCACAACGACGATCGGAATACCGGGGTGCAGGCGGACCAGTTGCTGGACTTCCTCGAAGCGTGCGACCTTGCGACCGGCTACTTCGACAAACAGATCGCCCGGCTGGAAACCGGCTTCGGCGGCAGCGGAATCGGGATTGACCTCGCTGACGCGCGCCGGCGTGAACGGTTGGCCGATGATGCTGTAGGAGATCGCAAAAATCAGGATGGCAAATACGATGTTGGCGATCGGGCCCGCCGCGACAATGGCCGCTTTTTGGCCGAGGCGTTTGTGATGAAACGAAACCGCTTCTTCTTCCGCGGTTAGCGGCGTGCCGTCATCGTCGAGGCCGAGATCGCTCTGCCCGAACATTTTCACATAACCGCCGAACGGGATCAGGCTGAATTTCCACCGGGTACCGGATTTATCGGTAATGCCAAAGAGTTCTCGGCCAAATCCGACCGAAAAGGTCTCGACACGCACGCCGTTGCGCCGCGCCACCCAGTAATGGCCCCACTCGTGCACGAACACGAGCGGCGTTAGAACGACCAAAAACCAGAAAATTGTCTCAATAATGCCGCCCATGAATGCTCCACTAGCAGGCTAACTCTTTACGTTTTGTAAACTTGCTCTATTGGCAAATAGCGTCAAAATCCTGCTTTTACAAGGGATTGCGCGACCCGGCGCGCCTCTGCGTCGAGTTGCTCGAAATCCTCGAACGAGGCGATCGCTTGCGCCGGCACCCGATCCAGCGTTTTCTCGACCACGGCCGTTATGTCAAGAAAACCGATCCGTTCCTCCAGGAAGCTGGCAACTGCCACCTCGTTCGCCGCGTTGAGTATAGCCGTGCTCCCGTTGCCATGGGTTAACGCGGAACGCGCCAGACCGAGCGCGGGAAACCGCTGCAAATCCGGCTGTTCGAACGACAGGTTGCCGATTTCCGCCAAATCCAGTCGTTTGGCCGGCGCCGCCATCCGCTCCGGCCAGGACAGCGTATAGGCAATCGGCGTGCGCATATCGGGTGTGCCCAGCTGCGCCAATACCGAACCATCCACGTAGGCCACCATGGAATGGACGACCGATTGGGGGTGTACCAACACCTCGATCCGCTCCGCCGGTACGGGAAATAGATAGGCGGCCTCGATCAATTCGAGACCTTTGTTCATCAGGGTCGCCGAATCGACAGAAATCTTGTGCCCCATATCCCAATTGGGATGGGCGACCGCCTGGGCCGGCGTCGCCGCCGCCATCTGTTCCAGCGTCCAGGTCCGGAAAGGCCCGCCAGATGCGGTCAGTATCAGCCGCTCGACTTCGGTGGCGTTGTCGGCTTCAAAGACCTGAAAAATCGCATTGTGTTCGGAATCGACCGGCAACAGCGTGGCGCCCGAGCGCTCGACTTCGGCCATCACCAAATCGCCGGCGCATACCAGGCATTCCTTGTTGGCGATGGCGACGATCGAGCCTTGGCCGCTCGCCGCCAGCGTCGGCCGCAGTCCCGCGGCACCGACAATGGCGGCGACAACGATATCGACGGGCTGGGTCGCCGCCTCGATAACGGCCGCCTCACCCGCCATGACCTCGACAGCGGTGCCTTGCAAGGCGTCGCGCAGATCGTCTCGTTTGCCTGAATCGCCGATGATCGCTACTTGCGGCTCCAACAGGCGCGCCTGCTCGGCCAGCAACGCGACATTGGTATTGGCGGTCAGGGCGACGACGCGAAAGCGGTCACGGTTGCGGGCCAGCAGGTCGACCGTATTGCGGCCGACCGAGCCGGTCGCGCCGAGTACGGTTACGGTGCGGGGCGCTACAGCGGTCTGCGCAAAGTTTTCCGGACTGGTTAGGGCCATCAAGGCGCGGCTCCCGAATTGGCGATTATAATGGCGGCCATCACCGGCGCGGCGAACAATAGGCCGTCGATCCGGTCGAGTACACCGCCATGGCCGGGGATGATGGTACCAGAGTCCTTTTTGCCGAACCGGCGCTTAACCCACGATTCGAAAAGATCACCACATTGTGTTGCGATCGAAAGGTAAAAAGCCAGCGCGATCGCGCCAACCGGCCGCGGCGATCCCATAATCCAAGCCGCTAACAGGGTAACCGCAACCGCCAGGAATAGGCCGCCGATGGCGCCGGCCCAGGTTTTACCCGGACTGATCGATGGCGCCAGGCGCGGCCCGCCGATCGTCCGGCCGAAGGCGTAGGCGCCGATGTCGGTTAGCCAGACCACCGCGAAAAGGTAAATCAAAGTCACTTGGCCGATCTGCAGATCGGCGCGAACCCATAAGATCGCTACAGTGGGGATGCCCAGATAGGCGACACCAATGGCTGGCCAGATGCGGTTTGGCGTGCTTTTTTCGCCGCCAAAGGTGGATAACAGCGCAAGCAAAAGCACCAGCAGGCTCGCCGCAGGACCGCCGGTCGACTGGGCGATTGCGAGAACCGGTCCGATCACAATCAGGAGGGCAACTGCAGCGGGGCGGTCGATATCGCAGAGTTTTGACCATTCGTGCCCGGCAAGTGCGGTGCCAGCGGCGACCAATAAGGCAAACCAAATCCCGCCGGCCCAGGCAACGAGCAGCGCGATCGGTACGAGCACCGCCGCAGTGAGCACGCGCAAGGTTAGCTCTGGATTCGAGCCTTTCTGATCAGCCGGCGGCTGGGCGTCCGCGGGCCTGGTCATGGCGCGTCAACCGGCGAGCGCACCAAACCTTCTTTCGCGGCCGTTAAATTCCTCGATCGCCGATTCGAGATGTTCGCGGTCGAAATCGGGCCACAAGACATCGCTGAACACGAGTTCGGTGTAGGCGATCTGCCATAGCAGAAAATTGCTGATCCGCTGCTCGCCACTGGTGCGGATGAGCAAATCGGGGTCGGGGATATCGGCGGTTGCGAGATAGCTGGCAAATCGGTCGGCATCGATATCTTCGGGTTTCACGCGGCCACCGGCCACATCCTCGGCAAGCGCACGCGCTGCGGCGACGATTTCCTGCCGTCCGCCATAGCTCAGCGCCACTGTCAGGTGCAGGCCGTCATTCTGCGATGTCATCTGTTCAGAGTGCTCGATCAACCGGACGATGTCGGGAGAGAAATTCGCGCGGTCGCCGATAACGCGGATGCGGACATTGTTTTCGTGCATCCGGGCAGTCTCGCTTTGCAAGTACCGCCGCAACAGCCACATCAAGTCGTCGACCTCGCCGGTCGGCCGTTTCCAATTTTCCGAGCTGAAGCCGAACAGGGTCAGATACTCGACGCCGAGGTCGCCCGCCGCTTCGAGGGTGCGCTTGACCGCATCAATGCCGCGGCGGTGGCCGTCTGTCCGCGGCAGCCCGCGCGCCTTCGCCCAGCGCCCGTTACCATCCATGATAACGGCGATGTGCCTGGGCACGCGTCGCTGCGGCAGCTCGGTCACCGTCATTGGCTCAGACCTGCAATATCTCCTGCTCTTTTTCGGCGACCATCTTGTCGATCAACGCAATATGGTCGTCGGTGAGCTTTTGAATATCCTCGCCGCGGGCGTGCTGCTCGTCCTTCGAAATCTCGCCGCTCTTTTCGTTCTTCTTCAACGTGTCCATGCCGTCGCGACGGACATTGCGCACCGCTACCCGGGCCTGTTCGCCGAACTTGGCCGCCACTTTGGTGAGCTCGACCCGCCGTTCTTCGCTCAGTTCCGGCAGAGGCACGCGTATCAAGTTGCCTTCGGTCTGCGGATTGAGACCAAGATCGGATTCGCGGATCGCCTTTTCCGCCTCTTTGATCAGCGAGTTGTCCCACACTTGTACGGTCAGTAGACGCGGTTCGGGAACGCTGATCGACGCCACCTGGTTCATCGGCATTTTCGCGCCATAGGCATCGACGTTGATATGCTCGAGCAGGGCGGTCGAAGCCCGTCCCGTGCGCAAGCCGGCGAATTCTCTTTTTAACGCTTCGATTGCGCCGTCCATTCGGCGCAGTAGATCATCAGGATCTGCTGTCACCTTATTGTCCTCCCTCAACTAGCGTGTACCGGCCGTCGCCGCGGATGACTCGGTTCACTTCGCCCTTATTGTGTATCGAAAAGATCAAAATCGGAATGTTGTTTTCGCGGCAGAGTGTAATCGCTGCGGCATCCATGATGTGAAGGTCTTGGCGCAACACGTCGAAATGGCTGAGTTTTTCGTAGCGTTTAGCGGTCGGATCGCTGACCGGATCGGCCGAGTAGACACCGTCGACCTTGGTTCCTTTCAACAGGCAATCGCACGACATCTCAGACGCCCGCAGCGCTGCTGCGGTATCGGTGGTGAAGTAAGGATTGCCGGTACCGGCGGCGAATATCACCACCCGGTTGCGCTCCATATGGCGGATCGCGCGCCGGCGGATATACGGCTCGCAGACGGTCGACATCGGAATCGCCGACTGTACGCGGGTGTCTACGCCGAGGCTTTCCAGGGCGCTCTGCAAGGCCAAAGCGTTGATCACCGTCGCTAGCATGCCCATAAAATCGGCGTTCGCCCGTTCCATGCCCGCCGCGGCGCCCGAGACGCCACGGAAAATATTACCGCCGCCGACCACTAAACAAAGCTGGACACCAGAGTCCCAGACCTCGCGGACGTCTTCGGCGACGCGACTGACCGTTTCCGGGTCGAGCCCGAATTCCTGGCCGCCCATCAATACCTCACCGGATATTTTGAGCAGAATCCGGCGATAGTGTGGTGGCTTTGTCATCGGGCGCGGTCAGTCTTTGAGAGCACAACAAGCGCCATTACGCAGGTCGTTAGCCCGCGTGGCACCGATCCACTCTAATACCAAACTTGTTAGCCACTTGCACCGCGCTGGATCAAGCGAAAGCGCTGTCCGCGGCGGTAAATCCGGGCTGAATTATTCAGTGAGGCGCGCCACTTCCTCGGCAAAATCGTCTTCCCGACCCTCCAGGCCTTCGCCCAGGTTGAAGCGGACAAAACCGGCAATCTTAATCTCCGATCCGGCTTCTTTCGCTGCCGCATCGACTGCCTGGCTGACCTTCAAATCGGTATCGATGACAAACGCCTGTTCCAGCAGAACAGTCTCTTCGTAGTATTTGCGCAAGCGGCCTTCCACCATCTTGGCAACAATGTCCTCGGGCCGGCCGGATTCCTTCGCCTGTTCCGTCAAAACAGTGCGCTCACGTTCCAGGACAGCGGGATCGATCGAACCGACATCAATCGATTGCGGCGCTGTCGAGCAGATATGCATCGCCAGCTGCTTGCCGATTTCGGCGAGTTTGTCGGCTGGCGCATCCGATTCGAGCGCAACAATTACGCCAATCTTGCCAAGGCCCGCGGCGACTTGGTTGTGGACATACTCGGCAATGAGGCCTTTGCTGGCGCTCAATCCGGCGGAACGACGCAAGCTGATGTTTTCGCCAATGGTGGCGACCAGCTGCGTCGCCTCTTCCTCGACCGTGCGGTCGGTGCCGGGGTACGGCACCGCTTTGAGTTGTTCGAAATCGCCGCCGACTTCGAGGGCGATCGCCGTGACGTTGGCGACGAAGGTCTGAAACGTCTCGTTGCGCGCCACGAAATCGGTTTCAGAATTAACTTCGACCAGGGCGCCGGCCAGGCCGTCCGTCTTTAACCCGATCAAGCCTTCAGAGGCCGCGCGGCCGGCCTTTTTCGCCGCCGCGGCGAGTCCCTTTGTGCGCAGTAAATCGATGGCAGCATCAAGGTTGCCGTCGGACTCGACCAGCGCAGATTTGCAATCCATCATGCCGGCGCCGGTACGCTCGCGCAGTTCCTTTACGGCTGCGGCAGTAATCTCAGCCATTATTAATTCTCCGTCTACAACACGTGCGTTAAGTTCTTAATCTTTAACTAGTTTGCGCCGACTCTTGTGCCGGTGTCTCGCCTTCGGCGGCCGCTTCCGGCTCGGCGGTCTCGACGGCCGCGACTTCGCCTTCGGCTGCCGCAGCCGCCTCGCCCTCGGCGGCTTCGGCCGGCGCGCTTTCACCGGCCCCATTGCCCGCCCCTGCGGCCTCGAGATTTTCTTCCGGCGGCGCTTCGGCTTCGCCAACATCGACGCCGCTCGACGCCAGTTCCTGCTGCAACCCATCGAGCACAGCGCCGGCGAACAGGTCGCAATACAATTGAATCGCCCGCATGGCGTCGTCGTTACCCGGAATCGGCATATCGATGTCGACCGGATCGGAGTTCGAATCGACCACCGCGGCAATCGGAATGCCCAGCTTGTT
>JBFKGW010000067.1:0-8985 GCA_041633145.1 Alphaproteobacteria bacterium | reverse complement strand
GCGCAGGCGAACAGGGCAGCCGTTTTCATCGACTGCAGCTGCTGCACCGTCGATTGATCCCAGTCGGTATCGGCGACGCTGAGATCGAGCATCTGCCCGCCTGCCATGCCGGCGGCCCCGCTGGCGCGCGCCAGCGCCGCCACGAGCTCAGCGCGAACCTCGGCCGAGGAATGGGTCGCGGCGTCGGCGAGCACCTCGAAGGCGCGGGTCTGCAAGGCGTCGCCGGCCAAGATCGCCGTCGCCTCGTCGAACTGGCGGTGGACGGTCGGCTGGCCGCGCCGCAGATCGTCATCGTCCATTGCCGGCAAATCGTCGTGCGCCAGGGAATAGGCGTGGATCATTTCGACCGCTGCCGCTGTCCGCAATGCCGGCTCGCCCGATACACCGAACAAACGCGCCGACTGCAGCACAAAAAACGGCCGCAGGCGCTTGCCCCCGGCGAGCGCAGCGTAGCGCATTGCCGCCCACAGCCTGGGTGCCGCCGGATCGGCGGGCGACAGCAGCGACGCCAGCGTTTCCTCGACGGCGGCAGCCGCTGCACCCAAAGCATCGGAGAGCCGGGCCTCGGACAGTTGGGCGGAAGCAGTCAATCGACCTCGACCGGGTCGGCCTGCGGCGTACCGTCGGCGGCGAGCGAAATTTTCTCGACCCGCGCCTGCGCCTGCACCAGTTTTGCTTCGCAGTGTCGTTTCAACAGCGCACCCCGCTCGTAGGCCTCCAACGCCTGTTCCAGCGCGCCTTCGCCGCCCTCGAGCTGGCGTACGATATCCTCGAGCTGCTCGAGCGCCTGTTCGAACGAAAGCTTGGCGATATCGGCTGGGATCTCGGCGGTTTCTTTCTTGTTGGCCATTGTTGGCGCTCCCCTCGGTCGCGGCGGAGTGTATCCGCACGCGGTGCGGCGTCAACCGGCTGATCGCGCCATCAACGCCTGAACATGCGCGGCCACCGACTCGCCGAGCGCGTCCAGGTCGTAACCGCCCTCCAGCGTCGACACCACACGGCCCGCGCACATGCCGTCGGCGACATCGCACAGCTTGTCCGTCGCCCAGCGGTAATCGTCGGTGGTGAACTCCAAATTCGCCAGGGGATCGCGCACATGGGCGTCGAAACCCGCCGAAATGAACAGAAATTCCGGCTCGAACGCCCGGATCGCCGGCAGAATGATCGCGTTCATGGCAGCCTGGAACGCTTCCGACCCGGCGCCCGGCGGCAAGGGCGCGTTGACGATGTTGCCCGAGGCGCCGCGCTCGGTCGGCGAACCGCTGCCGGGATAGAGCGGCGATTGATGGGTCGAGGCGTAAAACATCTCCGGCTCGTCCCAGAACATCGCCTGCGTGCCGTTGCCGTGATGGACGTCGAAATCCATCACCGCGACCCGGCCCAGACCGTAGGCGTCGCGCGCATGGGCGGCGCCGATGGCGACATTATTAAACAGACAAAAACCCATCGAACGCTCCGCTTCGGCATGGTGGCCGGGCGGGCGCACCGCGCAAAAGGCATTGCCGCACTGCCCAGCCATCACCGCGTCAACCGCGGCAACCAGTGCGCCGGCAGCACGCAATGCCGCGGCGCCGGATCCCGGCGAAACGATGGTGTCGGCATCGAGGCGCGCATATCCTTCCTCGGGAATAGCTGAAAATATCTGGTCGATATAGCGTTCCGGGTGCATCGCCGCGATTTGCTCGGTTGTCGCCGGCGGCGCCTCGCGGCGCTCTAATTCGGTGAATTCAGGCGTGTCGAGCACTTGCAGGATACGCTCCAGCCGCGCCGGCGATTCAGGGTGCGAGGGGGAGGGATCATGGTCGATGCACGCGGGGTGGGTGAACAGGCATGTCGTCATGGGGACGGCCTTCGCAAATTTGTGGAATTTCGACGGATTCTTTTCATTCGAGACGTGACAATGGAAGGTTCTTGACTACTTAACAATGGCGAAAATGTGAGCGCCCGAAGGGGGTTGGAAGCCGCCATCGTCGTTGACAGGGGGCGTTGGGAAGAGTTGTCTACTCTGCCGCGCGCAACCGGAGACCTGTATTGAACCATAAGCACGAATGCGGAACTTGGCTAACCCGCAGTGCCGCGATTTTGCTGGCGGCCGGCCTGTTAATCGGCTCGCCCGCCGCCGCACAACAAAAACGTCCGCTGTCGCCGATCGCGCAGAACCTCGATGCCAACGGCAACGGTGTATTGGAGCGCAGCGAGGCGCGCGGGCCGGCCGACGCCAATTTCGAAACCATCGACAAGGATAAAAGCGGCACGCTGGACGGCGACGAGCTGTTCGAGTTTTTCCAGGGCGGCGGGCAATCAAGCGCCGCGGCATCGTCGGGCAGCGACCGCGCGGCTGGGGAAAAGCGCGAGCTGTCGCCGCAAGCCAAACGCCTCGATGCCAACAACAACGGCGTCCTCGAACGCACCGAGGCGCGCGGTCCGGTGGTCGCCAATTTCGACACCATCGACAAGGACAAGAGCGGCACGCTGGACGGCGACGAGCTGTTCGAGTTTTTCCAGGGCAGCGGCAACCGTGGCGGCGGTGGCAGTAGTGGGCCGCCGGCGAACGTCGTGGTCGACGCGGTGATCGAGGAACCATTGTCGCAGACCGTGCCGGTACTGGGTCGCATGGTTGCCGGCGAATTCGGCCCGATCGCCGCGCGCATCGGCGGCGCCGTCAACGAAATGCGCGTCGATGTGGGCGATCGCGTCGAACGGGGTGCGGTGCTCGCCGTGCTCGACCGCGAACGCCTGACCCTCGAACGCAGTCGTTACGAAGCGCTGGTCAAGCAGCAGAGCGCCAAACTGGCGAGCGCGCGCGCCGATTTGCAAA
Source organism: Alphaproteobacteria bacterium (assembly GCA_041633145.1). Lineage (GTDB taxonomy): Bacteria > Pseudomonadota > Alphaproteobacteria > UBA6615 > UBA6615 > JBFKGW01. The sequence continues at coordinate 6,167 of JBFKGW010000067.1, read as the reverse complement.
AAGTTTCACTCGATTTGAAGCGCTTGGAAGGCATTCGAAAATCGGCGGCGTTTTCTCAGGCGCGCTACGACGACGCAATTCAGGCGGTCGCAAAGCAGCGGGCCGAGGTCGCCGAAACGCGAGCCGAACTGGCGCAAGCCGAAACCCAACTGAAGGGCGCCGACGTCGATCTGCACGACAGCGAAGTTCGCGCGCCCTATCCTGGCGTGGTCAGCGTAAAACACACGGAAGTCGGCGCTTATCTCAACATCGGCAGCCCGGTGGTGACCCTGATCAACGACCGCGATATCGAGATCGAGGCCGACATTCCCGGTAACCGGCTGGCCGGCCTCGCGCGCGGCACGTCGATCCGGGTGACGCTCGACGACCGCAGCGAGCACAACGCCGTGGTGCGGGCGATCATCCCCGATGAGAATCCGCGCACCCGCACCCGCCCGGTGCGCTTCGAGCCCCGGTTTACCGATCTGACGAAACCGCTGGCGACCAACCAAACCGTCACCGTGCACGTGCCGATCGGCGAACCGCGAACCGTAACCACGGTGTCGAAAGACGCGATCGTGCGGCGAGGCAGCGAAGTTCTGGTCTTCGTCGTTCGCGACGGCAATGGCCAACCGCAACCGGTTACCCTGGGCGATTCGGTCGGCAACCGCTTTGTCGTGACCTCGGGCCTGCAAGCGGGTGACCGCGTGGTTGTGCGTGGCAACGAGAACCTGCGACCCGGCCAACGCCTGCGCATCACCGGCGACCTCGATACCCCGGCGCCCGGCGGGCGCGCGGGAGGCTGACCGCGATGAATTTGATCTCGCTGTCGATCCATCGCCCGATCGCGGTGATCGCGGTCGTCTTCATGGTGTTGCTGTTCGGCTACGTCGCACTGCAGCGCATCCCCATTCAATTGGCGCCCGATGTGCGCCAACCGGTGATCATCGTCGAGACTTTCTGGCCGGGCGCAGCGCCGGCCGAGGTCGAGCGTGAAATCGTCAACCGCCAAGAGGATGTGCTGAAAGGGCTGGAAGGCGTCCGTTCCATGGAAAGCCGCAGCCGCACCGGACGGGCCGAAGTCACGCTCGAATTCGGCGCCGGCCAGAATATGGACCGCGCGCTGCTGCTGGTCGCCAACCGGCTCGACCGGGTGACCGGCTATCCGCTTGAGGCAGACGAGCCGGTGCTCAAGACCTCGGGCACCGAAGACAACGCTATCGCCTGGTTCATCCTCACGCGCGAACCCGGCAACGAGCGCGATTTGATTACCTACGGCGACTTCCTGGAAGACGTCGTGCAGGAACGCATCGAACGGATCGATGGCATTTCCGGCGTGAATATCTTCGGCGAGACCGAGCGCGAAATGCGCATCGTCGTCGATGCCGAGCGCCTCGCCCAATACCGCCTCACGGTGCCCGATGTTGTGGCGCGATTGCGGGCGGAGAACGCCTCGATCTCCGGCGGCGATGTCGACGAAGGCAAGCGCAGCTACACCGTTCGCACGGAAGGCGATTTCAGCGCGCCGCAGCAGGTCCGCGACATCGTGCTGCGCTCGGAGGTCGATCTCGGCGACGGCCGCATCGGCCGGGTCACCGTGGGCGACATCGCCGATGTGTATCTATCCTACAAAAAGGCGCGGGCGGTCGCGCACCGGTTCGACGAGCGGGCGATGGCGTTCAACATGACCCGCGCCCAAGGGGCCAACGTGCTCGAAACCATGGCGCAAGTCCACGAGGCCGTCGCGGAACTGTCGCAGGGCGTACTGAAAGACGTCGGGCTGCGGGTGCAGAACGTGTTCGACGAGACCACTTACATCAATTCGGCGATCCGCCTGGTGCAGCAGAATATCGTCATCGGCGGCCTGTTGGCGGCGGCGATTTTGCTACTGTTCTTGCGCTCCTGGCGGCCCACTTTGGTGATTTCGCTGGCGATCCCAGTTTCGGTGATTGGCTCTTTCGTCGCCATGGCGGCGCTCGGCCGTTCGCTCAACGTGATCAGCCTGGCCGGCATCGCCTTTGCCGTCGGCATGGTCGTCGATGCAGCGATTGTGGTGCTGGAGAATATTTTCCGGCTGCGCCAGCACGGCATGTCGCGCACCGACGCGGCCTATAAAGGCGCTGCCGAAGTCTGGCCGGCAGTCCTCGTCTCGGCGCTCACCACGGTGATGGTGTTCATCCCCATTCTCTTGATGGAGCTCGAAGTCGGCCAGCTATTCCGCGACATCGCGGTGGCGATCTCGGTCGCCGTCCTGTTGTCCCTGGTGGTGTCGATAACCCTGATCCCGGCGCTGTCGAACCGGCTGCTGGTCGGCGATTTCGACCAGAGCAAGATGATTCACATTCCCATCATCGACGATTTCGCGCGTGGCTTCGTCGCGTTCTGGATCGGCTTTACCCGTCAGGTGGTGCGCTCGAAACTGACCGCGCTGGGCGTGGTCGGGCTGATCACCGCGGTCGCCGTGGTCACGACGTGGCAGTTCCTGCCCAAGCTGGATTACCTGCCCACCGGCAACCGCAATTTTGTCTTCGGCTTCGTACAGCCGCCGGCCGGCTACAATCTCGATACGGTGAATGCGCTGACCGAGCAGATCGCCGAGCGAACCCGCAAAAACTGGGCCACCGAGACGGGACCGGAATCGGCGCCTGGCGAGCCGCCGAAGTTCGAGCGTTTTATGCGCGTCGCCTTTAGCGGCCGGGCCTTCGTCGGCGGCACTTCGGTCGATCCCGACCGGGTGCGCGATTTGATTCCGATGATGCAGGCCGCCGCCTTCCAGGAACCGGGAACTTTCGCCTTCGTATTTCAGCCGTCGCTGTTCGGCCGTTCGGTCGGCGGCGGACGGGCGATCGATGTCGACATTGTCGGACCTGAGCTCGATACCATCTTCGACGTTGGCCAACAGGCCTTCTTCAAGCTGTTACCCTTGCTGCCGCCGAGCGAGGGACACCGCACCCGCCCACTGCCCAGCCTGACCCTGGGGGCGCCGGAAGTGCGCATTGATCCGGACCGGGTGGCGTTGGCCGATAACGGGTTGTCGGCGCAGGCGTTGGGGCAGTCGATCGACGCCTTCAACGATGGGCTGCGGGTCTCCGAGATTACCGTCGACGGCAAACGCATCGATCTGACGCTGATGGGATCGGTCGATAATATCGACCAGACCCAGGCGATCGGTTCGCTGCCGGTTGTCACAAGCGACGGCCGCGTGGTGCCGGTGGACAGCCTGGCCAAGGTCGCGGTGACCAGCGGACCAACCGAGATTCGCCGGTCCGAGCGGGTGCGCACCATGACGCTCAGGGTCACGCCGGCCGATTCGATGCCGCTGCAACAGGCGATCGAGTTGATCGAGGACGAGGTGATTGCGCCGCTCGAACAAGCAGGCCTGCCCGATGGCGTGCGCTTCCGCATCAGCGGCACCGCCGATAAATTGACCGAGACCTGGAACGAGATCGTGCTCGACCTGCTGCTCGCCATCGTCATCGTCTACCTGGTGATGGCGATCCTGTTCGAGAGTTTCCTCTATCCGTTGATTATTTTGCTGTCGGTGCCGATCGCCGCAGCCGGCGGCGTTGGTGGCTTGGCGCTGCTCAACCAGACCGCCTTTCAGCCGCTCGACATGCTCACCATGCTCGGTTTCATCATCTTGATCGGTATCGTCGTCAACAATGCCATTTTATTGGTCCATCAGACCTTGCTGCATATCCGCGTCGATGGCCTTCCACCCGACGAGGCGATCACCTTGGCGACGCAAAATCGGGTGCGGCCGATCTTCATGTCGACCCTGACGTCGGTGTTCGGCATGCTGCCGCTGGTGCTATTCCCCGGCGCCGGTTCGGAGTTATACCGCGGCCTGGGCTCGGTGGTGGTTGGCGGGTTGGCGCTATCGGCGGTGCTGACCCTCGCGGTGGTGCCGCCGATGCTGTCGATCAGCGTCGGCGTGCGCGAACGCAAGGCCGGCAAGTCGGTGCCAGCGCCGAGCCCGCAGGGCGCCGAATAGCTCGAATTAAGCGCCGCCTTGCCGCTCGCCTTTGGCCAGGGGCGGCGCTCCCATTGTCGGCGATTGCGTATCTTGGGGAATAGACGCTTCTTGGCAGGCCGATTATGGCGGAGATGTCGCACAGCTTGAGCGGGATACCGCTGTTGAGCTCGCTCGATCCGGCGGCCCGGCAATCGCTCGAACAGCGCTGCCGCTGGCAGCGCTACCACGCGCACGACGAGATTATCGGCCGCGAAACCGACTCTCGTGACGTCTACTTCGTGATTAGCGGGCGGGTGCGCGTGGTCAACCATTCGCTGTCGGGGCGCGAGATCGCCTTCCACGAAATGGACGCCGGCAATTATTTCGGCGAGCTGGCGGCGATCGACGGGCGGCCGCGCTCGGCTACGGTGGTGGCGGTCAATGATTCCCTGTTGGCCTCGGTATCGCCCGACACTTTCATCAATTTGCTCGAGGATCACCCGGAGATGGCCATCGAGGTGCTGCGCGAGCTGGCACAGTTCGTGCGCAATTCGACCGATCGGATCATGGAACTCAGCACCCTGGGTGCCCACAACCGGGTGCATTCGGAAATTTTGCGCGTAGCCCGTGCGCTGGCCGGCGACGATACCAACAGCGCCCGCATCTCGCCCATTCCCGTTCATGCCGATATCGCCTCGCGGGTCAGCACGACGCGCGAGACGGTCGCCCGGGTGCTCAGCGATCTGGCCAAGCAGGGCGTGGTCAAGCGCGAAAAAAACGCGCTGGTGGTCAACGATCTCGAGCAGCTCGAAAAAATCGTCAACGAAGTCCGCGATTTCTGAAATCCAAACGTTTGTCCCCTCGCCCCAACTCCTCTTCCCCCGGGAGAGGGTGGTTCGCGCAGCGAACCGGGTGAGGGGAAACAACTATGCAACACCTCATCCTGAGCATGTCGAAGGATCGAGGTGTTGCGTTCGATCCTCATGCTCCGACAGGCTCAGCATGAGGAAATTATTTTTCTTCTCACCGGGTGTGAGGGGACCTGGAAAGTTAATCGTAAGCACTGTTTAGGAATCGGAGAAAAATTCGTCGCAGTGTGATGGGGATCACTGCCGCCGCGGTCGATCGCCCTTAAATTAAAGCTACCGGCAACGACCGCCGGGGCGATTAACCAGGAACGGAGAAGCACGATGTCCCGTCAGACCCGTCTCACCATCACCGCTCTATTGGTCGCCCTGCCCATGGTAATCGTCGCCGTCACCGTAGCTTTTTCCAGCCTCCCTTGACGGCGCCGTAACGCAGCACCGTCGCAGTCCGTTCAACGGTCATTCGATTCTCCCTCCCCTCGGCCGGTCAGTTCCTGACCGGCCATTTTTTTGCTTAGAGCGGGATGATAATTGCTTTGACCATCAGTGCGCCGACCCGGTGATAATTTCGGTGCGCGGGGCGCGAGCAGCCAGCGATATATCCCCCATTCGTCATGCTCGGGCTTGACCCGAGCATCCATGACTTTGCCGCGCTCGCGCCTTTATGCGCGTCCCAGCGCGAAGCACGTGCGATTGAAATATGGATACTCGCGTCGGAGCGAGAGTATGACGGTGAATATTGGAGCGTCGGCACTGCAACCACTGCTGCCAGCCTCAGCGATCGCGATCCGAACTTAACTCAGCCCCCTTTAGCCCGCTCTGATCTCCGCCACCATGCGGGCCGAGCCTTCGGCGACGAGGCGGATATCCGACGTCGGCGTGACCAGATCGAACCCTTCGGAAAGCATGCGGATGGCGTATTTGGCGGTCGCGCCATGCAGCCCGGCAACCTTGCCGGCGGCATGCGCGGCCTCGCGGATGCGCGCGATCAGCGGCACGATCGGGCCTTCGAAATGATCGAGCACCGGCGCCTCGCCATGGGCCATCGCCAGATCCGACGGCCCGATATAGAGCCCGTCGAGGCCCGGCGTGGCGGCGATCTCATCCAGGTTTGCCATCGCTTCCTGGGTTTCGATCATGCCCAAGGTAATGATCTCGGCGTTGGCGTGGCTCTGATAGTCGCTGCCGCCGTACATCAGCGCGCGGGAGGGGCCGTTGGAGCGGATGCCGTCGGGCGGATAGCGGCACGCGGCGACAAACGCCTCGGCTTCGGCGCGGTTGTTGACCATCGGGCAGATCACGCCGTAGGCGCCGGCATCGAGCAGCCGCATGATCACGCCAGGTTCGTTCCACGGCGCGCGCACCAT
>JBFKGW010000066.1:0-9038 GCA_041633145.1 Alphaproteobacteria bacterium | reverse complement strand
GCCCGGTCCGATCCGCAGGCCGATCAGGCGCTGAAAATTCGGTGCCACCTCGCGGCACACGGCGAACGGGCTGTGGTCGGTCGCTGCTTCAACTGCTTTGATTTCCAGCGAGTCGGTCACGGTGAGGCGAATCCACATTTCGTGGATTGGAACGCCGGGCTCGATGTCGCCGCGTTCATTGTTGTTGAACGCATAAGTCTTGGTATCGACCAGGCGGCCCTCGATATCCCATAAACCGTCCGCGCGCCGGTATCCGGTACAGGTGATGTCTCGCGTATGTATATGTTCACGCGGTTGTGGCGCTGAAAGCGGCATCCGCTAACTCCCAAAGGTCGAAATCGGGCGGGACTATAGATTCCCGCGACGGCTGGTCAAGGCGTCGCCGTTGGCGGCGACCCGGTGTTGCCTGCCGCAGGCTCAAGCTCGGCCGCTGCCTCCTCGCCCTCGGCGTGCCACGGCGCGATACGCAGTGAGCGAATCTGGTTGGCCTCGCGGCGCACTACGTCGAACCGGAAACCGTAAAAGGCAAAGCTCTGACCTTCTTCGGGAATCAGCCGCGCTTCGTGCAGCAGCAGGCCGGCGATCGTCGCGGCTTCTTCGTCGGGCAGGTCCCAACCGAGTTCGCGGTTGAGGTCGCGTATCGTCACTCGGCCGTCGACGATAAACGAGCCGTCGGACTGGCGGTGCACACCGGCCACCGGGATGTCGTATTCGTCGGCGATCTCGCCAACGATTTCTTCGACGATATCCTCCAGCGTCACTATGCCTTGCAAGGCGCCGTATTCATCGATGACCAGGGCGAAATGTTCGCGGCGCTTTCGAAATGCCTGCAGCTGGCTCAGACAATCGGTCGATTCCGGCACGAACCAGGGCTTCGTCGCCACGGCGGGGATATCCATCTCGTCGATATGCCCGTCATGGTCCTGCACTTCGCGCAACAGGGCCTTGGCGTGCAGAACGCCGGTCACGTTGTCGGGGTCACCGCGGTAGAGCGGCAGCCGGGTGTACTGGCTGTTCAGCACCTGCGTGACAATCTGCATCGGCGACAGGTCAGCATCGATCAATTCCAAATCAGTGCGATGGGTCATGATCTCGCCGACCTCGACGTCGTCGAGATCGAGCACACCGCGCAGCATCACGCCTTCGTCCGCGGCAATCTGGTCGGCGCGGGCATGCAGGCCGACGGCGCCGCGGATCTCCTCCTCGCGTACTTTACGGCTCTGTACGGGCGGCCGGTCGCCGATGAGGTTCAGGATAGCGCGCACGATCGCCTCAATCAGCCGTGTGGCCGGCGACAGCACGTTAATGACGGGTCGCAATACGGGTGCCGCGCGGAGCGCGACCCGGTCGGCATGCCGGATGGCATAGGTTTTCGGCAGAACTTCGGAGAAGATGAGCACCAGCAGGGTCATGATCAGCGTTGCGTAGGCGACACCGACATCGCCAAACAGGCGGATCAACGCGCTGGTCGCCAGTGCAGAGGCCAGAATGTTGACCAGGTTGTTGCCGATCAAGATGCCGCCGATCAGGCGCTCCTGGCGCCGGCGCAGCTGGTTGACGATGCGGGCACGCCGATTGCCATCACGCTCGAGCTGATGCATGCGCGGGCGCGAGGCGCCGGTGAGCGCCGTCTCGGAGCCGGAAAAAAAGGCCGAGAACAGCAGCAAGATGATGATCGCAATAATGATCAGGATGACAGGGTCATTCATAATTTGTCGGTTTCATAGGTTGCACAGGGTCAAGCGGCAATCGCTTGTTCCAGAACAGCTTCGACGTCGGCCAAATCGACATCGCGTGCGATGAAAGCGTCGCCGATCGCGCGGGCGAGGACAAATACCGGGCGTCCTTGGGCCACTTTCTTATCGACGCCGATTAGCGAAATCAGCCGCCGAACGTCCCACTGCCCCGCAGGGTGTCCCGGTGGCACGGTTGGCAGGCCGACCGCCTGCAAGTGTTGGCGCACCCGCGCCGCATCGTCCGGCGGACACAATTTAAGGCGGGCCGATAGGTCGAATGCCAGCGCCATGCCAATGGCAACTGCTTCGCCGTGCAGCAGCAATTCGCCGAACCCAGTTTCCGCTTCCAACGCGTGTGCAAAAGTGTGGCCCAGGTTCAGCAAGGCGCGGCGGCCTTGTTCGCGCTCGTCTTCGGCGACGATGTCAGCCTTCATCCGGCAGCTCGTCGCGACTGCGCGGATGCGCGCCCGATTGTTGCCCGACAACATCCCAGCGCCGTTGGTCTCGAGCCAGGCAAAAAACTCGGCGTTGCCGAGCAGACCGTACTTCACCACTTCAGCGTAACCGGCCAGCAATTCGCGCTTCGGCAGCGTATCGAGCGTATCGGTGTCGGCGACCACCAGCCGCGGCTGGTAGAAGCTGCCGATCAGGTTCTTTCCCTGACGCGCGTTGATCGCCGTCTTGCCGCCCACCGAACTATCGACCTGAGCAAGCAGTGTCGTCGGTATCTGCACATAGTTGATGCCGCGCAATAACGCGCTCGCCGCGAAGCCGGTGATATCCCCGATTACGCCGCCACCGAGCGCAATCAACGTGGTTGCTCGCTCGACGCCGCGCTGTAAAAGGTCGTCGATCAATTTTTCGAACTGACCGAATGATTTGGTCGCCTCGCCTGGTGGCAAGACCAAAATTTGGTGATCGATACCGGCGGCGTCAAGGCTTGCGGCCACCCGGTCGCCTAACAGCGGCGCCACGTTGGTATCGGTGATGATGAACGCGCGCGGCGTGCCGAGCCGCGAGGCAATCTGCGCGCCGGCGCTGTCGACCAGGCCGGGTCCGATGAGAATATCGTAACTCCGTGGGCCGAGATCGACGGTGATCTGCTCGACCGGTGTTTGTTCGGCAGGCGACGTCATGGTTGCACCGCGGTCCGGTAAGCGGCGAGAGCGTCGAGCACACTTTGCACGGTCTCTTCCGCCGGTGCGTCGACGCTATCGACGACGATGTCGGCCTGTTGATAGGTTGGGTAACGCTGGTCCATCAGGCGCGCAAGAATTTCCCTGGGGTCGCCGTTTTTCAATAAGGGCCGGTCGTTGCGACGCGAGGTCCGCCGCACCAGCGTATCCAGGTCGGCGCGTAGCCAAACCGATATGGCTTTCTGGTTGATACGCTCGCGCGTTTGTGGGTCCATGAACGCGCCGCCGCCGGTTGCCAGGACGATCGGTGGCCCGTCCAGCAAGCGCGCGATAACGCGCCGCTCGCCGTCGCGAAAGCTCGCTTCGCCGAGGCGTTCGAAGATGTCCTCGATCGACGATCCCGCGGCGGCCTCGATTTCTTCGTCGGCATCGACGAAGGGCAGGCCAACGCGTGCAGCGAGACGGCGCCCAATCGATGTTTTTCCGGCGCCCATCAGGCCGACCATCACTATGGTCTTTGTATTGGCTTTTGGTAAGTTGGGCGGACTATCTTGGCCGCGGTTATCGTCGGTTATTTGCTCAGACTCGATCATTCGCTGTTATTGTATCACAGCCGCGCCGCCATGGCGCTTGCCGCGGAAATGCCATGGTTGCAACGTATCACAGCAGCGCTGTATCTGTCGCGCGTGGCGTGTTGGTCGGACTGACGAATTCGCGCCGCTGCGTGAAAACGAACTTGTAGACGAGAATAGGCGATAAGGTGCTGAAGATATTAATCTTGTTGATCGTTGTGGTCCTCATTGGGGGCGCCGTGTTTTTAGCGACCTGGGATATTCCGGCACCCGATCAACAAGTTGAAAAGGTGATACCGGATGAGCGGTTCCCGCGCTAACCGGCGCCATCCGGCGGCCACAGTTGCGGCGGTCGCCGCGGCTGCTTTCTTCGCCACGCTCGATCCGACATTTGCCCAGTCGCGGGCCCCGGTATCGTTGATCCCACCAACCGTCGACAAGGAGGACACCGCGCCGGGCGTCCCGCAAAGACCGCCCGTTGCTTCCGAGACTGTCCGACCGATCCCGGGAACCGGCGACAGCGGCGTCGAAATCCGCGATCTTGGCACTGTCGATACCGAAGCGGTCGGAGTGACCGGCCAAAGCGCGGTCGGTTTGACCACCGAAATGTGGCGCGGTACCTCGCGCGCCGTGGCCGAGCGTCTATTAGCCGCGATGCCAGAGCGGCTGGCAAGCGGTGCGGCGCAAGAACTCGCCCGCAGCCTTCTATTGGTTGCCGCCGAGCCGCCGGCCAGCGCGCGCGGCGATACCAGCCTGGTCAAGTTGCGCGTCGACAAGTTGATCGCGCTGGGCGCCACTGAAGATGCCGCGCGGCTTTTGCAGGCGGTCTCGGCACGCTCGGTGCCCAATAATCTGGTCGAATCGGCGGTGCGGGCGCGGTTACTCACCGGCGACTATAACGGCGCCTGCCAGGCGGTCGAGGCCGCCAATATCGGGTTCGTCTCCGAATTCGGACAGAAGGCGCTGATTTTCTGCCAGTTGTTGGCGCAGGAGTTTTCCGAAGCGGTACTGGGTCTGGAATTGCTGCGCGAACAGAATCTGGCTCAGGACGCGACTTTTTTTGAGTTATCCAATGCACTTATTTCAGGCGCGCCGCCGACCGAGGAGCAACTCGCTGTTCCGGGACAAGCCAGCGCGCTCAACCTGGCCCTCGTTCGCGTCGCCGGCAGCCCCGTGCCGGTCTGGTTTGCCGACGCGGATCAGCCAAGCGTGCTTAAGGCGGTCGCGGTGTCACCGTCGGCCGAGCGCGAAACCCGGTTGATCGCGGCGCGGCGGGCGGCGCAATGGGGCGCCTTGCCGCCGGCGGAACTGGCCGACGTTTACACCAACCTGGGCATTAGCGCCGACGAGGTCGCGACCGTTCTATTGGAGCCGGAGGTCGCGTCGCCCGGATTGCGGTTGGCGGCGATGTACCTCGCCGCCAACAACCAAACCCTCGCCGTGGCGCGCGCGGAAGTTTTGCGCGAGGTGTGGCATCTCGCGTCGGCGCAGCGCGATTGGCGTCTGGTAGCGCGGCTGACCGGCCCGCTGCTCAGTGGCGTGCGCCCGGTGCCGGCGTTTTCGTGGTTTGCCGGCGACGCCATGGCCGCCAGTTTGGCCGCCGGCCAGGTGGAACAGGCGCTCGAATGGTTCGAGATCGCAAGTGGCCGTAGCGGCGTGGACGAGGACGCGGCTAAGGCGTTGACCGCGATGTGGCCGGCGCTGCGTATGGCCGCCGGCGGCTCGGCAGCCTCCCAGACCGGCGGGCCCCAGGTGCGGGTGTTCGATCAATCGGGCCGGCGGAATGTCTCCGCCATCCCTGGTGCGACCAGTCTAACCGTGGCGCGCCGCGACCCGATGCCGTGGGACGAACGCCGCCTCGCCGAGTGGATCGCGCTGCAAGAGGCGAACGGTCCGCAGGGTGTTGCCGCCATCGCGACCACCTTGGCTTTGTTCGATGGGTTGGGCGAGGAAGTCGCCGAAGCGTTTTGGCTGCGCGCCGAAGCCGCCGAGCCAGCATCGGCGGGGCTGCCGCCGGTCGATGTTTGGGTCGGCCTACAGCGCGCGGCAGACGCCGGAAAAGTCGCTGAAACCGCGTTATATGCGCTGCTCACCGTCAGCGAAGGCGAATTCGCGCAGCTGCATCCGGTGGCGATCCACTCGATCGTCGCCGCCTTGCGCCGGGTCGGCCTGTCGGCGGCGGCGCGGCAATTTGCGCTCGAAATTGCGGTGACTGCGGCTCGATGAGCGCCGTCGCACCGCCGCGCCGGGGCCGGGGCAAAGCGGGAGACTCCCAGGCACCACCGCCCGAGGCGATCAGCCGCTATCTCGAAGCCTTCCTCGAGATGCTCATCGCCGAGCGCGGGGCGGCGGCCAATACGGTCGCGTCGTACCGGCGCGACCTGGCCGATTGTGCGCGGGTCTTGAGCGGTACCAAGGGGGCTCAGACAGCGGTTCTCGACACCGCCGACACCGCCGCGTTGCGGCGCTATCTGAAACGCCTCGCCACGCGGGGCATGGCGCCGCGCACCGTCGCCCGGCGCATATCGGCGCTGCGCATGTTCTACCGCTTTCTCCATGCCGAAGGCTTGCGCGCCGACGATCCGACGAGTGTGCTCGAAAGCCCCCGGCAGGGCCGCGCGCTGCCAAAAATCCTGAGCGAGGATGAGGTCTCGGCCTTGCTCGCAGCCGCGTCGCGGCGCCCCGGGCCGGACGGAGTGCGGCTCAAGGCGCTGGTCGAATTGTGCTACGCCACCGGCTTGCGGGCCAGCGAGCTGGTCGGTCTGCCGCTAGCAGCTGTTCAGCGCGATCCGCGCGTGATCGTCGTACGCGGCAAAGGCGACCGCGAACGCATGGTGCCGCTCAACGAGGCGGCGCGTGCAGCGGTGCGGGCGTATCTTGGCGTTCGCGACAATTATGTCCGCGGCGATGGCGGTAGTCCGTACCTATTTCCCGGCCGTGCCGGAAGGCCGATGACGCGGCAACGATTCTTCCAATTGCTCAAGGAGCTGGCAGGCGCCGCCGGTATCGAGCCAAGGCGGGTCAGCCCGCACGTCTTGCGCCACGCCTTTGCGACCCACCTGCTAAATAACGAGGCCGACTTGCGCAGCGTGCAAAAAATGCTCGGCCACGCCGATATTTCCACGACGCAAATCTACACCCATGTACTCGACGAGCGTTTGCGGCAGTTGGTCAACGAGCGCCACCCGCTTGCCCGGATCGCGTCGGCCGGTTAGATAGCGCCCCCATGCGCCACTTCCTGGATTTCGAAAAGTCGATCGCCGAGCTTGAAGGCAAGATTGAAGAACTGCGCCATCTCTCCGCTGGCGAGCAGCTCAACATCGCCGATGAAGTCGGTAAGCTGCAGGCTCAGGCCGACCGGATGCTGCGCCAGACCTATGCCAAGCTCACGCCGTGGCAGCGTGTGCAGGTCGCCCGCCATCCCAACCGGCCGCATACCAGCGACTATATCGCCGCCTTGATCACTGACTTTACGCCGTTGGCCGGCGACCGCGCCTATGCCGAAGATCGTGCCATTGTCGGCGGCCTTGGCCGTTTCCGTGGCCAATCGGTAGCAATTATCGGTCACGAAAAGGGCAGCGACACCGATGGCCGCATCGCCCACAATTTCGGTATGGCGCGGCCCGAGGGCTACCGTAAGGCGCAGCGCCTGATGACGTTGGCGGACCGCTTCGGTTTACCGGTGATCACGCTGGTCGACACACCCGGCGCCTATCCCGGTGCCGGCGCCGAAGAACGCGGCCAGGCCGAAGCGATTGCCGAGTCGATCCGCGTTTGTTTGTCACTTCGGGTACCGCTGGTCTCGGTGGTGATTGGCGAGGGCGGCTCGGGCGGGGCGATCGCGCTGGCCGCGGCCAATTCCGTTTTGATGCTTGAGCATGCGATTTATTCGGTGATCTCGCCGGAAGGCTGCGCGTCGATCCTGTGGCGCGACGGCGACAAGGCCCAAGACGCGGCGGAAGCGTTGCGGCTGACCGCGCAGGACTTGCTGGACCTGTCGGTGATCGATGGCATTATCGAAGAGCCGCTCGGCGGCGCCCACCGCGATGCCGAGGAAACGGCGCGCCGGGTTGGCGACGCTGTCGCCGAGGCGCTCGATGGCCTGCGCGATCTCGACGGTGATACCCTGAAAGAGCGCCGCCGCGAGAAATTTCTCGAAATGGGGCGGACCGGTCTGGCCTGACGTGTTTTATTATCGGTATCGGGGAGCTTTACGCATAAGCGCCAACCGCTGGTACGTTACAGTCATGTTCTGCTGCCATAGAGACCAACGCAGCACGACCGATCCGAGCAAGCGAGCTAAAATGAACTGTTTTCTAACCGGTGCAGCCCATGAGTAATGAAACGATCTGCGTCGTCGGTTGCAGCGGGTTCGTCGGCAGCCACGTCACCGCCGAGCTGCTGTCGCGCGGTTACGACGTGCATGGAACGCTCCGCAATGCCGAGGGCGATAATGCGCGCTGGTTGAGGACCGATGTGGCGGCCACCGCCAGCGGCGATAACAAATTGACCCTCTACTCCGCCGACGTCTTCGACAAGGCCTCGCTCTTGCCGGCGATGGCTGGCTGTAGCGGCGTCATCGTTTGCGCCGGCTCGCCGGTGGTCGAACCTGAAACCATCGACCTGATGCTGGCGGTCGCCGAGAACGTGTCCGACGCGGCGATCGAATCGGGCATCGGCCGCGCGGTCTTTACCTCGAGCACCGGCTCGACCAATCCACCGGACGGCGAGCCCGAGCTCAAGAACGAGGTCGACCATTGGTCCGATCCCGATAAGCAACTGCGAGAGGGCAAATTCGCCGCCGTCGGCAAGACCCGGCTCGACCGCATCGTCCTCGGCAAGATGGCCCAATCAGGCGGCGCGTTCCGCGTGTGCGTGATCAACCCCTCGATGATCGTCGGGCCGGCCTATCAGGACGAACCGGTGGTGAGCCTGACCCGCTTCGCCGCGATCCTCAACGGCGAGCGCTTCGCCGATAAGATCCCCAACAGCTCGATGTCGATGATCGACGTGCGCGATCTTGCCGCCCTGCACGTCAACGCGCTGGAAAACGAACAGGCCAGGGGGCGCTATTTCGGCGTCAAGCAGAGCTGGCACTGGCGCGACATTTTGCAGGCGCTCGAGCGGGCCTGCCCGGAGTACCAGATGCCGAGGCCCGATCCCGACGAAGTGCCGGTGCGCGCGACGCAGTTCGACCTGTCGCGGCAGGCTTCGCTGGGCATAACTCCGCGCGGCCTCGACGATATGCTCGAAGGATTGGTCGGAGAACTTCGTCGGCGCGAGATCATTTAGTCGCGCACTGCCTTGCTTAAGCGAACCGCGGCGCGACTTCGTCACGGAACAACGCCAGCGAGCGCGCCGACTCTTCGTAGCTCAGATCGCCATAGGCGAACCGGCAGACGAAATAATTCAAGCCGGCGGCGTCGACCTGGCGGGCGATTTCTGCCGCCACGGTGTCCGGCGACCCAGCGATGATCGCATCGCGGCTGCGCGCCTCGTCGAAATCGGCAGAATAGGCGGCAGGTTCCTGGCCGAAGTGACGCCACAGCTTGGCGAAACTGTCGTACCACACGGCGTAGGCCCGCCGGGCGATT
>JBFKGW010000065.1:0-9148 GCA_041633145.1 Alphaproteobacteria bacterium | reverse complement strand
TTGCATTGAATTTGATCGGCGCGTGCGCGGCTGTCACCGGGATTGTGTCATTGTTGGCACTCTTGCGGCGCTGGCGGGCCAACGGCGGAAGCCTGCCGTACAATGGCGTTATCGCCTACATCGCCAGCCTTTACTTCTGGATTCTTTTGTTCAGTTGGAATGTCGCGCCGATCTGGGTGATCTTCGTGCCGGCGCTCCATTCGCTGCAATATCTGGCCGTCGTGTGGCGGTATCAACTTGGCTACGAGATGGATAGGCCAGGAGCGAACGCCAACACTCGTTGGCCGGTCCGGGGCAAGAAATACCAACTCGATATGGCGATGTTCGTTTTATTGGGAATGATTATGGGCGTCTTCGGTTTCTGGGCGATCCCGATCTTTCTGAAATCTGTCGTGACTTACGATGCCGCTTTGTTCGGGCCCAGCATGTTCATGTTCATTTTCTTTATTTTTATAAATGTCCATCACTACTTCATGGATAATGTGATTTGGCGCCGCGAAAACCCGGATACGCAGCGCTATTTATTTCGCTAAATTTCCTGCGAATTCTTGGCCAATTGGCTGGCCTATCAACTGCCCCGGTAAGTCGTATAGCTCCATGGGCTGGCCAGCAGCGGCACATGGTAGTGCTGCGACGGGTCAGCGATGGTGAAACGCACCGGCACCTGGTCGAGAAAATCCTGTTGAGAGCCCGCCGCGGAATGACCGGCGAAATACGTGCCAACGTGGAATAGAATCTCGAACACGCCGGCTCGCATTTGTTCGGTGTTCAGAAGCGGGGCATCGGTGCGGCCGTCATCGTTGGTAACGGTGTCGCACACCAAACGGCGTTCGCCATCGGTGAGCTCGAACAACTCGATCGAAACACCAACTGCCGGCACCCCTCGAGCGGTATCGAGAATGTGGGTGGAAAGTCCTGCCATCCTTCACCTCCACTGGGCTTTGGCGAAGACTTAACCCAACACAGCGACTGCGGCCAGTATGTGTCATCGCGTTTGATGGTTTGGCACTTATCCACTGCTGGACGGTGTGCATTCGGATGGTAACCTATCGCCAGCATATGATAGCCGGTGCCTCATATCGGCTTGACCGTCTGAGAGTGAGCATGGCGACAGATAAAGATTACCCGCGTGACCTGATCGGTTACGGTCCTAATCCGCCGGACCCGAACTGGCCGAACGGCGCTCGTCTGGCCGTCCAATTCGTCATCAACTATGAAGAAGGCGCTGAAAACACCATCCTCCATGGCGATGAGGCCTCGGAGGCGTTCCTGTCGGAAATTATCGGCGCCCGCGCGCTATCCGGCGTTCGCCACATGAGCATGGAATCGTTTTACGAGTACGGCAGCCGCGTCGGCGTGTGGCGCTTGTTTCGGCTGTTTCGCGAACGGCAAATCCCGATCACCGTCTTTGCTGCCGCGATGGCGTTAGAACGCCACCCGGCGGTCGCTGACGCTGCCATGGAGGCGGGTTTTGAAATCTGCAGCCATGGCTATCGGTGGATCGATTATCAGTATGTGCCGGAGGATGAAGAACGCGCGCATCTGTTAAAGGCAATCGAAATTCAAACCAAGTTAACAGGAGAGCGGCCGCTCGGCTGGTACACCGGCCGTACCAGTCCCAATACCCGCCGCCTGGTTGCCGAGGAAGGCGGGTTTCTCTACGACGCCGATGATTACAACGACGAATTGCCGTTCTGGACCTCCGTCGAGGGTAAGCCGCACCTGGTTGTTCCCTATACGCTCGACGCTAACGATATGCGATTTGCTACGCGCCAAGGCTTTAATGCCGGCGATCAATTCTTCAATTACCTGAAAGATAGCTTCGACACGCTTTACCAGGAAGGCGCGACCAGTCCCAAGATGCTGTCGGTAGGTCTGCACTGCCGGCTGGTCGGACGGCCCGGCCGCTTTCAAGCGTTAAAACGTTTTGTCGACTATGCGCAAAGCTTTGACGATGTATGGTTTTGCCGCCGCATCGACATTGCGCGCCACTGGCGCGCAGAGTTCCCAGCGCGGTCGATGAGCTGACCAACTCTCAGTCGATAGAGATCGCCAGAGACAGTGATAGATCAAAATTTTACTCATGACTGACGACATCAATCCGCCGGCATTCACCACACGTTACGTCAACTTGGCGAGCGCTGCGCTTGGCGCTGTTGCGATGCGCGCGAGTGACGAATTTTTTGCCGCCAAGGAACGAATGCTGCAGGATTCAAGCCCTGTCTTCTATCCGGACAAGTACGACAGCAACGGCAAATGGATGGACGGCTGGGAAACCCGCCGCCGCCGCCACGGTGGCCACGACCATTGCATCGTAAGGTTGGCCCACGCGGGGCGGATCCACGGTGTCGAGGTGGATACCAGCTACTTCACCGGCAATTACCCGCCTGAGATTTCGCTCGAAGGCGCCTTGTGCGGCGAGAGCGAACCGGATGAAAGCGCCTGGCAGACCATTGCCGAGAAATGCGCGATCGCTGGCGATTGCAAAAACTACCTACCGGTCGGCAATGGCGGTGTGTTCGACACGGTTCGCGTGCACATCTATCCCGATGGCGGGATCGCGCGCTTGCGCGTGTACGGGCAATCGGTCTGGAGTGTCGAACGCGTCGAGGAGGACGCTGAATACGAGCTGTCGGCGATTGAAAATGGCGGTCGTGTTATCGGTTTCAGCGATTCCCACTATGGGCCGCCCTGGCGGATCTTTATGCCAGGGAGTGGCGTGAACATGGGCGACGGCTGGGAGACACGCCGTCGCCGCGACGGCGGCAGCGACTGGCTGGTCGCTGCATTGGGCCGGCCCGGCCGGGTGACGCGGATCGAGGTCGACACAGCCCACTTCAAAGGCAACTACCCAGACCGGTGCTCGATCCAGGCGGCCTTGGCATCCGACCAAAGCGACGAAGCCGCAGTGGCGGACGCCGAAGGCTGGCCGATGCTGCTGCCCGAGCAAAAGCTAGAGGCCGATCGCCGGCATTTTTTCAGCGATGAGATCAGCGACGTTATCGGGCCGGTGTCGCATATCAGGTTCAATAATATTCCCGACGGCGGCATCAGCCGGCTGCGCATTTTCGGAACCGTAGAGACCGATGATTAGTGTGACCCCGCAACCATTAACGGCGGAAGCGTTTGCGCCGTTTGGCGACGTTGTCGAAACGGGATCGAAATCGCCCCTGGCGATCAATGCCGCGACGGCGCAGCGTTTCGACGATTTGGCCGTACTCGACACCGGCGACCAAGGCGGTCGTCCCAATGTCAGCATATTTGTCGGTCAGCCGAGACCGCTGCCGGTCGTCATCAACATGGTTGAGCGGCATCCCCTAGGCAGCCAGCTATTCATGCCGTTGGGCGATTATCCCTATCTCGTCGCCGTCGCTGGCGGTACGCCGCCGTTTCAGGCATCGGATCTTTCGGTGTTTCTGGTTAGCGATGGCCGTGGCGTGAATTACCGCAAAGGCCTTTGGCACTTGCCTCTCTGTACGTTATTTGAAACCGGCCGATTTCTTGTCGTCGACCGCGGTGGCCCCGGCGACAATTGCGACGAGTACCAATTTCCTCCCGACCAACAGATAACTGTGGAAATCGAACCGCCGAACTAGGCGGGTTCGCGCTTAATAGGGAACCTTGTCGTCGGAGCTTTCCCAGGCGCGGAACGCCGCGATCGCTTCCTCGGTCAACAGTCGCTGGGTGGGGATCGAGCGATCGCCGATCGGTAAGGCGATTTCGCGATAGATATGGTCGTCATCGAAGCCGATCGCTGCGGCTTCGTTCTTGGTGTTGCCGTAAAAAATTCGATCGATCCGCGCCCAATAAATCGCGCTCAGGCACATGGGGCAGGGCTCGCAACTAGCGTAAATTTCGCAGCCGGCGAGGCTGAATGTGCCGAGCTCAGCGCAAGCAGCGCGAATCGCGACGACCTCTGCGTGCGCGGTCGGATCGTGCGAACCGGTTACCTGATTTGTTCCTTCGCCGACGATGCGTCCGCCGTGAACGACGACTGCGCCAAACGGGCCGCCGCCCAGGTCGACGACGTTTTGTTCGGCGAGAGCGATCGCCCGACGCATGAAACTATGCCGATCCATGGTTTTCCAACACTCCTTGCGTTTACCCGACAGTTTCAAAACGCGCGGCTTGGTTAGTGCGCGCCGGGTCCGGTGTTCACCAATTCCTGACGGTATCATGTCGGCCGTGCCGATAAATACCTCTCGCTGGCGCCCTTTCGCTCATTAGCTTAATCCCCAAGCGCTATTGCTTGGGGCTCGCCATTGCCTGAATAGCGGTGTACGATAACGCCGCGATAATAAGAAATGCGCACGCGCCTTGGCGTCCGAGTTTAGCTCGCATGCCCCTTCTTGAAGGCGCGCAAGGAACCATCCGCATCCTCGATCGGAGTAAACGCGGGTTTTGGTGGTCGCTCAGCCGACAGCCAAACCCATCGGGGGAGGGTGCGCGATAGTCGAACGGGTGGGATGGCAGTTGGGGCATGAATGTACGTGCGGTGACATTGGCGGAAATCAATAGCAGCGACACCGAGAGTTTCGTCGCCCTGCTGGGCGAGATTTTTGAAAATTCTCCGTGGCTGATGGAACGCGCGGCAGCCAAACGCCCCTATCTATCGCGCGATGGCTTGGTCGCCGAACTCATCAAAGTTCTGAACTCTGCCGATCGCGACGAGCAATTGACGTTGATCCGCGCCCATCCCGATCTGGCGGGCAAGGCAGCACGGGCCGGCGAGTTGACAGCGAGTTCAACCCGCGAGCAGGCGAATGCGGGCCTCGACCGATTGACCGATAAGGAATTCGAGCGCTTCAACACGCTCAACACCGCTTATCAAAAGCAGTTTGGCTTCCCCTTTATTATCGCGGTTAGAGACCACACCAAGGATTCAATCCTCGATGCCTTCGAAGCGCGTCTGGGCAACGACCCGGCGGCCGAAATCGCCGAAGCCATAAAAAATATCGCGCGCATCGTCAGCTTGCGCATTGCCGAGACGGTGAGAGAGTAGGCGGCCATGGAAACTATCGTTCTCGATTGGCTCAGTCTGGTCGTCCGTTGGACCCACATAATCGCCGGCATCGCCTGGATCGGTTCGTCATTCTTCTTTATGTGGCTCGACGCCCATCTCGAGCAGCCAGCCCCTGACAAGAAAGAGGTCGAGGGCGAGCTATGGATGGTCCACAGCGGTGGTTTCTACGAGGTCAATAAAATTCAGGTGGTGCCGACCGAACTTCCACGCACACTCCATTGGTTCAAATGGGAAGCGTATTTTACCGGCATCACCGGCGTTCTGCTGTTGGCCATAGTCTACTATCTCGGCGCCGCGGCTTTTCTGGTCGACGTCGATGTCGCTGACTTATCCCGGTTGGAAGCGATCGGTATCGGCGTTGGTACGCTGGTCGTTGGCTGGTTCGCTTACGACGGCCTGTTCGCCTCGCGGTTCGGCCGGAACAATACCGTAGTTGCGAATTCAATCTCGGTGATTGTGCTGTGCCTGATCGCCATTGGCCTGAGCCAGGTGTTCACGGGCCGAGCGGCCTACATCCATGTCGGCGCGCTTATCGGCATCGTCATGGTGATCAACGTCTTCGCGCGGATCATTCCGTCGCAGCGGAACCTGATCGCAGCGCGGAACGCGGGTGAGGAGCCGGATCCCGACCTCGGCAAGCGGGCGAAGCAGCGCTCCGTTCACAACAACTAT
This sequence comes from Alphaproteobacteria bacterium, assembly GCA_041633145.1. Taxonomy (GTDB): domain Bacteria; phylum Pseudomonadota; class Alphaproteobacteria; order UBA6615; family UBA6615; genus JBFKGW01. The sequence goes on along the minus strand of JBFKGW010000065.1, from coordinate 3,453 downwards.
CTGACCTTGCCGGTGCTGTTCATCATGATCAGCAGCCATTACCCGATGACGTTCGGTCATCCCCAAGGCTGGATTCTGTTGATCGCCATCTCGGTGGCGGGCGCTTTAGTGCGGCATTGGTTCAACCTGCGCAACGCTGGCAGGTCCTCGTTGTGGCCAATCCCCGCTGGGATCGTCATCTTTCTGGCGTTCGCTGGCTGGGCCTCGTTGCCGACGCTACAGGCCGACCGGCTGGCGGCATCGGTGGGAGAAGTCGGTTTCACCGAGGTGCGCTCGATCATCGATTCACGCTGCCTCGCCTGCCATGCCGCTAAACCGACTTATGAAGGATTTGATGTCGCGCCGAAAAACATACGCTTCGACACGACCGAGGAAATCCGCAAACATGCGCAGGCGATCAAGCGGACAGCAGTCGATACGGATACCATGCCATTGGGCAACGAAACAAAGATGACCGAGGATGAACGGCGGCGCCTTGGGGTGTGGATTCGCGCCGGTGCGAATATCGAATAGAGACGAAAGAAGGACCGGGCAGAAGGGTGGCGATCAGTTTCACATTGAACGGTGAACATCGCGAAGAATCGTCGGTATCGCCGACGATGACTGCCCTGGATTATTTGCGCGAGGAGATTCGGCTTACCGGCACCAAGGAAGGTTGTGCGGAGGGTGATTGCGGCGCCTGCACTATTGTTATCGTGCGCAACGGCTCCGATCGACTCGAAGCGGTCAATTCCTGTTTGCTGGTGATGGGGCAACTTGACGGCGCGCGGGTCGTCACGGTCGAGGGACTTGCAGACAAAAATGGCGCGCTGGACGCGGTGCAACAGGCGATTGTCGACGAAGACGGCACCCAATGCGGCTTCTGTACGCCGGGCTTCGTGATGGCGTTGTATGCCCTGCGCCATAGTGGCGAGGCGATTGACGACGACACTATTCATGATGCGCTTGCCGGGAACCTATGCCGCTGCACCGGTTACCGTTCGATCGTCGATGCCGCGCGGACGGCGTGTTCGGCTACACTGAGCGACGCGTCCGGCGGCGATAATGATCCGGTCTTGCCGCGGGCAAGTGATGCCTATGAGGCGCAGGATCAGCGCTACTTTGCGCCGAAGACCGTCGCAGAGTTGATCGCCCGGCGCGGCGAATTCCCCGCCGCGCCGTTATTATCGGGCGGCACCGATTTGGGCTTGCTGTTCAGCAAGGACCGCAGAACATTTCCGGTCACGATCTATACTCAAAACGTCGCCGAGTTGCGGCGGATCGAAGAAGACGAAACGTCACTCACCTTCGGGGCGGCGGCGACGTACACCGAGGCGCTGCCCTATATCGAAGCTGAGTTTCCATCGTTCGGCGTGCTGATCCATCGCATCGGCTCGCGGCAGATCCGCAATGTCGGCACCATCGGTGGCAACATCGGCAACGCCTCGCCGATCGGCGATACGCCGCCCTGCCTGATCGCGCTTGAGTCCGTTCTCACGTTGCGTGGGCCCAATGGCGCGCGGGAGATCCCGCTGGAAGATTTCTTCCTCGACTATCGCCAAACCGATTTGGCGCCGGATGAAATCATCGAAAGCGTGCGCGTGCCGAAACTCCGCGACGGGCAGCTATTCCGCACCTACAAGATCTCGAAACGCTACGACCAGGACATTTCCTCGGTCATCGGCGCGTTCCGGTTGACCCTCGAAGAGGGTGTGGTCACCGCGGCCAGGATTGCCTTCGGCGGTGTGGCGGCGATCCCCAAACGGGCGCCCAGCTGTGAGGCGGCGCTGATCGACAAGGCGTGGTCCGAAGAGACCCTTCGCCAAGCCGCGGCGGCGATTGATAACGACTTCACGCCGATCGACGATCATCGCGCCAGCGCTGCCTATCGGTTGCGCGTTGCTGCAAACTTGTTCGTGCGCTTGTTCCGCGATGTCGCGGGCGATGATGTTGTCGAGGTCACGGCCCTATGAGCGTCGATAGCGATATCGTCGGTGCGGTCCACGCCAAGGTTCGCCATGACAGCGCGCGCGGTCATGTGACGGGTTACGCGCAATATATCGATGACATGCCGTTATTGCCGGGCACCTTGGAAGCGGTGTTGGTCACTAGCCCGCATCCCCACGCGGGCATCGTGTCGATCGACGTGTCTGCCGCGCAGGCCGCCGATGGTGTTCATGCTGTCCTGTCGGCGACGGACATTCCGGGCGTCAATAACATCGGCCCGGTGTTCGACGGCGAACCGATTTTAGCGGCGGGATTTGTCGACTACGTCGGCGCGCCGGTGGTTGCGATAGCTGCTGAGACCTACGATCAGGCCCGCGCCGCCGCCGCGTTGGTCGCCGTCGAGTACGACGTGCGGATACCGGTACTCGACATCGAACAGGCGCTCGAACAGGAGCAGTACACTTACCCGCCACAAATCATGACGATCGGCGACCCGGACACGGCGCTGGCGAAGGCGCGCCACCGCATCGATGGCGAAGTCCGTTGCGGCGGGCAGGATCATTTTTATCTCGAAGGCCATATCGCCATGGCGATGCCGCGCGAGTTTGGCGATATCGATGTCTACAGTTCGACCCAACATCCCAGCGAGGTGCAGCACGGTATTGCCCATGTGCTTGGGGTGCCGACCAACGCCGTCATGGTCGAAGTACGGCGCATGGGCGGGGCGTTCGGCGGCAAGGAAAGCCAGGCAACGATCATCGCGGCGATTGCTGGGCTGTTGGCCGACCGCACGGGTCAACCGGTCAAGCTGCGGCTGCGCCGCGACGACGACATGGTCATTACCGGCAAGCGCCACGATTTTCTGTTCCGCTACGACGTGGGAACCGACGACGAGGGGCGGATCGAGGGCATCGATATTCTACTGGCGATGCGCTCGGGCAATGTCGCCGATCTGAGCCCCGGCGTGCTGGCGCGCGCGTTATGCCACGCCGACAATTGCTACTATCTGCCGAACGCGCGACTGCGCGGCTATCCGTGCAAAACCAACACGGTGTCGAACACCGCCTTCCGCGGATTTGGCGGGCCGCAGGGCATGTTCGTGATCGAGGCGGTGATCGAGCACATCGCGCGGACCCTGGGAAAGTCGGTCGATGAGGTGCGAGCGGTCAACTATTACGGCACCGACGACCGCAACGTCACGCCCTACCAGCAGCGGGTGAAGGACAACATCATCGTGCCGCTGGTCGACCAATTGCGCGCGGAAATCGATTTTGACGGCATGTCGCAAGCGGTCGACGCCTTCAACGCGTCGCACGAGACCCTGAAGAAGGGGCTTGCGCTGATGCCCGTGAAGTTCGGCGTCTCCTTCAACACGCCGAAGCTCAACCAGGCCGGCGCGCTGGTGCACGTCTACACCGACGGCAGCGTCCACCTGAACCATGGCGGCACCGAGATGGGCCAGGGTCTGTTCACCAAGGTAGCGCAGGTGGTTGCCTCGGTGTTCCAGATCGATCTCGACAACATCAA
>JBFKGW010000064.1:0-9225 GCA_041633145.1 Alphaproteobacteria bacterium | reverse complement strand
CGGTGCAGGGGCCGGACGGACGCCGCGAGATGGCGGTGGAAGACGTGCCGGCCGGGCCGGGCAAGACCAATCTGGCGCCAGGCGAGATTCTCGTCAGCTTCACCCTGCCGCCGCGCCCGCCGGGTTCGGGCGACGCTTATCTGCGCATGATCCCGCGCACCGAAATGGACATCGCCGTGGTCGGCTGCGGTGTAAGCCTGACGCTCGAGGACGGCACCTGCACCGCCGCGCGCGTGGGATTGGGAGCGGTCGCGCCGACCGTGCTGCTGGTCGAGCCGGCCGCCGAGGCACTGATCGGCACGCAGCTCGATGATGCGGCGCTTGAGGCTGCGGCGGCGGCCTGCCGCGCCGCCTGCAATCCGATCGACGATAAGCGCGGCACTATCGATTACCGCACGCATGTTGCCGGCGTGCTCTTGAAGCGCACCGCCGGCATCGCCGCCGACCGCGCCAGAGGGGTTTAAGTTATGGCTAAATTGCATGTTACCACCACCATCAACGGCGAGCCGACGGAGTTCCTCTGCGAGCCGTACGAGACCATGCTTGACGTGTTGCGCGGCCCGCTGGCTCTGACCGGCTCCAAGGAGGGTTGCGGTTCGGGCGATTGCGGCGCCTGCAGTATCACGCTGGACGGCCGGCTGGTCTGCGCCTGCCTGATGCTGGCCGCCGAGGCCGAGGGCAGCGAAATCGACACTATCGAAGGCATGGCGGAGGGCGACCATCTGCACCCGCTGCAGCAGAAATTCCTCGAGGAAGCGGCGCTGCAGTGCGGCATCTGCACGCCGGGCGTTCTGGTCGCCGCAAAAGCGCTTTTGGAGCACAACCCGGACCCGAGCGAAACCGAGGTGCGCTACTGGCTGGCCGGCAATCTCTGCCGGTGCACCGGCTATGACAAAATTGTCCGCGCCGTACTGGACACGGCCGAAGAGATGCGGGAGGCAGCACAATGAACGAAACCAGTAACAAGTGGATCGGTCAGAACACGATCCGTCCCGACGGCGCCGACAAGGTCACCGGGCGCGCCGCATTTGCCGCCGACGCCAACATGCCCGGCATGATCTGGGGCAAGGTGCTGCGCAGCCCGCATCCCCATGCCGTCATCCGCTCGATCGACACCTCGAAGGCGGCAGCGCATCCCGGCGTTAAGGCCGTGGTGACGGCCGCAGACATCGTCGATTTCCCGGTCGACACGCCGGTTCCGCTCGGCATCCAGGACATGCGCTGGATGTGCCGTAACGTGATGGCGCGCGAGAAGGCGCTGTTCCACGGCCACCCGGTCGCCGCCGTTGCCGCCACCTCGGAGGCGATCGCAGCAGAGGCCTGCGAACTGATCGAGGTGGATTACGAAGTGCTGCCCTGGGCCATCGAGATCGAGGATGCGATCAAGCCGGATGCGCCGATCCTGCACGACTTCATCGAGTTCGAGGGCAAGCCGTCCAACATCGCCGGCACGCTGGAGCACAAGAAGGGCGACATCGACGAAGGCTTCGCGCAAGCCGATGTCATCGTCGAGCGCAGCTTCACCACCCGTCCGGTGCATCAAGGCTATCTCGAGCCGCACGCTTGCCTGGTCAGCGTCGCCGCCGACGGCAAGACGACGATCTGGAGCTCGAGCCAGGGCCAGTTCATGGTGCGCGCCATGACCGCGCTGCTGACCGGCCTGTCGCAGAGCGATATCCGCGCCATCCCGGCGGAAATCGGCGGCGGCTTCGGCGGCAAGACCATCATCTACCTCGAGCCGCTGGCTACCATGTTGTCGAAAAAATCTGGCCGGCCGGTGAAGATGGTGATGAGCCGCGAAGAGGTGTTCCGGGCCAGCGGTCCGACCTCGGGCTCGATGAGCACGGTCAAGATCGGCGCGACCAAGGATGGCCAGATCGTCGCTGCGGAAGGCACCTACTACCTGCAGGCCGGCGCGCTGCCGGGCTCGCCAATCCGCGGCGCGGCCGGCTGCGCGTTTGCGCCCTACGACATCCCGAATGTCCATTCGCGGGGTTTCGACGTCGTCAGCAACCGCTCCAAGGTCGCCGCGTATCGGGCGCCGGGTGCGCCGATCGGCGCGTTTTCGGTCGAGTGCGTGCTCGATGAGGTAGCCGAAGCGCTGAACATGGACCCGCTCGAGCTGCGGCTTAAAAATGCCGCTAAGCAGGGGACCAAGGCGGCGCATGGCCCGGTCTTTCCGGTTATGGGCTATGCCGAGACGGTCGAGGCGGCGCGCAAGCATCCGCATTACGAGGCGCCGCTCGGCAAGCATCAGGGCCGCGGCGTGGCCAGCGGCTTCTGGTTCAACGCCGGCGGCGAATCCAGCGCGCAGGTCAACATCACCGAAGACGGCAACGTCGTGGTGACCACCGGCCATCCGGATATCGGCGGCTCGCGCGCGGCGATCGCCAATATTACGGCCGAGTTGCTGGGTATCGACTACCGGCGGGTATCGGTTTTGATCGGCGATACGGCCACCATCGGCTACAGCAACCTGACCGGCGGCAGCCGCGTGCTGTTCGCCTCGGCCATGGTGGTAACCCAGTCGACGGAACAGGTCATCGAGACGCTGTGCGAGCGCGCGGCGAAAATCTGGGAGATCGATCCGGAAGCTGTGGTCTGGGAGGATGGCGCGGCGCGTCCCGCCGGCGACAATGCCGGCAAATTCCCGCCGCTGTCGCTGGCCGAGATTGCCGAGCAGGCCAACGCGACCGGTGGTCCGATCGGCGCCGGCGTGCAGCTCAACACCATCGGCGCCGAGGGCGGCTTTGCCACCCATATCTGCGACGTCGAGGTGGATGTCGATATCGGCATCGTCCGGGTGGTGCGCTACACGGCCTTCCAGGATGTCGGCCGGGCGGTCCACCCGGGTTATGTGGAGGGCCAGATGCAGGGCGGTGTCGCCCAGGGTATCGGCTGGGCGCTCAACGAAGAGTACATCTACGACAAGGACGGCCATGTCGATAATGCGGGTTTCCTCGATTACCGCATGCCGGTCTGCTCGGACCTGCCGATGATCGATACGGTGATGATCGAGATCCCCAACCCGAAGCACCCGCAAGGCGTGCGCGGGGTGGGCGAAGTGCCGATCGTGCCGCCGCTGGCGGCGATCCGCAACGCCGTCTACGACGCGCTCGGCATACGCTTCTATAGCTTGCCGATGTCGCCGCCTAAGGTAATCGAGGCGCTCGAAATGCCTGAAGCGGCGGAGTGAGCCGCCGCCAAAGACAATCGCCGGCGACGCGCGACCTAATTGGAAGAGGACGTGATCGTGACAAAACTGAAAGGAAAAATTTTAGCGATGTCGCTTGCCATCGCCGTGATGGCGATAATCGGACCGAGACCGGCCTCGGCCGAGGAATGCGTGCGGCCGCGAGGTCCGGACATTCTGGCGACGACGATCGTGCACTTTGACTTCGACAGTGCCAAAGTCTCCCAGAGTGACCAAGAGAAGCTGAAGGAGTTGGCGGCCCGGTTCAAAGGACACCCGTCTCTGGCGGTTTGCTCGCTTGGCCAGGCGGACCGGTCTGGCGCCGCAGACTACAATCAGAAACTCGCCTTGCGGCGCGCCACCGCGGTCGCGGACGTGCTGAAAGCGAATGGACTCCAAAGCGCAGATTACCAAATCAAATCGCGCGGCCAGAGCGGCGCCGACAATGACCTGCTTGAAAAGCTGTTCGGCGACAATCTGAACTTTAAGAGCGATCGACGGGTCGAGGTCATGGTTATGACCAAGTAGTCGAGTTGTCGTCCCAAAGCGGATCGAACGGCAACCGACAGCGGTCTTTTTTGAACGAACTGGCGGCGGTTCTTCGGAGCCGTCGCTTTCGTTCTGGCACGCGCGTAAACTTCTAATGGCGGACACTGCCGAATTTAGCGCTATACTGAGCGAAACACCGAGAGAAGGCGGCCAAAACAAGAAGGCATAAAATGAGCGTTCACGTGGAAGTCGAGACAGCTAAGGAAACCGTTATCGAGGAAGTGCCGATCCTCGATCTGGGGCCTTTTCTGGCCGGCCAAGAGGGCGCCGCCGAAGAACTGGCGGCGCAGCTGCGCTACATTCAGGAAGAGATCGGCTTTTATTTTGTCATCAACCACGGCGTCGATATGGATCTGATCCGCCGCGGTTACCAAGAACTCGCCCGATTTTTCGCCCTGCCCGACAAAGAAAAGTTGAAGCTCAAGGCCGACGCAATCCGGCCCGGCTACGTGCCGCCCGGTTCGACGGTCTACGTCACTTCGCCGGTCAACAAGAACACTAAGGGCGACCTCAACGAGGTGCTGCGCTACGTCAACGAACGCCCGGCCGACCATCCCGGCGTGATCGCCCAGCGGCGCTTCCACGGGCCCAATCCGTGGCCGGAGAACCTGCCCGGCTTCAAGGAGACCATCAAGGCCTGCCATAAGGAGCTCGAGGCGCTGGGCCGGCGCGTGCTGCCGCTCTATGCCCTTTCGCTCGATCTGCCAGCCGATTATTTCGACCCGTTCTTCACCGATCCCATGTGGACCACGCGCAACGCCCGCTATCCGGCGGTCGAGGCGGAGGAAAACCAGTTCGGCATATCGCCGCACCAGGATCACGGCTTTATTACGCTATTGCCACTGTCCGACGTGCCGGGGCTACAGATCCGCACCCGCCGCGGCAACTGGATCGACGCCAACCTGCCGATCGAAGATGCGGTCATCATCAATACCGGCGAGTTCTTCAACCGCTGGACCAACGGCCGTTTCCTGGCCTCGCCGCACCGCGTGCTGCCGCCGAAGACCGACCGCTATTCCATGGCGTTGTTCTTCAATCCCAACCCCGACACCGTCGCCGAACCCTTGCCGACCTGCGTCGGGCCGGACAATCCGCCGAAATTCGACCCGATCAGCATCTTCGATTACGCCAGCTGGTACGTCGACCGGAACTATCCCAAGAGCTTTGGCGGCAAGTCCGAGGACAACACGCTGGAGAACATCACCAACGCCGCCGAGTAATCAGTCGTAGGCGTATTTCGGGAACCAGCCGTCGCGCCCTTCCGGCGTCAGGTCGAACACGCTCCACAAGGGCCAGATTGAATCCGCGTGGCGCGGGTGCTGGCCTTCCTCGGTCGGCGCGTAGAACAGCTCGGCGTTGTAGGTGTGGAAAATACCGTCGCCGGTTTTGCGGAAAATGTTGATCGCCGGCAGCTGCCCGCCGTCATTCTCGGCGCCGTAGTCGGTGTTGTAGGAATTGCCATTCGACGACAACAGCCGCAGATTGGACCAGCCGCGCTCGGCTGCCCAATCGCGGATCTGGCCGATCGGCGCCTTCGCCACCACAGCGAAACTCAACTTATCGCGAATGTGTGGCGCGCTGCCGTTGAGCGCATCGAGCAGCGAGGTGCAGGCGGGGCAGGGCTCGCCGCCGGGCGCATACATGAAACTGTAGACGAACAGGCTGCCCTTGCCCGGCGCGAACAAGTCGCTCACGCGGGTTTGGATAATGTTCACGCTGTCGCCGAGGTCGCCGGTATCTTCGTCAAACACGTAATCTTCCCTAATCGCGCCGCCGAGCGGCAAGGCGCGCCGCATGGCGGCGACCGCCTCGACCTGCTTGCGCAACTCCATCTCGGCGCTCAGCAGCTCGTCGCGGGCCGCGCGATAGGCATCGCTCTCGTTAGGGAAACGGATATCGTGAAACTGTCCCATAGGCCTTGTCCTTCGATTACGTTCGTACCGGGATTATATTTAACCAATTGGTTAAATAAAAGAAGAGCTTTTTGGGATTTTTTTTAGCGGGCCGCTTTGCGCTAGATCTCCCACTCCACATTGCCGTCCATGCCGATGTTCTGGCCGGTGATGTGGCGGCCGGCATGTGAGGCGAGGAACACCGCCAAATCGCCCACTTCGGCGGGGTCGATCCAGGCGCGCAGCGAGATGAACTCGAGAAAGTCCTGCTCGGCCTCCTCGAAGCTGACGCCTTTCTCCTTGGCATGATTGGCCAGGATGTTACGGCCGCGCTCGTTGTCGATGAGCCCGGGCAGGATGGCGTTGCAGCGGATGCCGAACGGGCCGTACTCGCGCGCCACCGTATGGGTGAGGCCGAGCACGCCGACCTTCGAGGCCACATAGGGCGAGCGCATGGGCAGCGCCACCTTCGCCGAGGCGGTCGAAATGTTGACGATGCAGCCGTTGTTCTGGGCCTTCATCAGCGGCGCCACGTTCTTGATGCAGTAGAACATGCCGTTGAGATTGACGGTGATCGTGCGGTCCCAGTCTTCGTAGGAAATATCCTCGATGGCGCCGCGCGGGCCGCCGATGCCGGCGTTGTTGACCAGAACGTCGACGCCGCCCATCCAACCAACCGCGTCAGCGACCAGCTTTTCCACATCGGTCGGCACGCCGACGTCGGCGACGCTGCCGCGCACTCCGTCGAAGGCCGACAGCGCCTCGTCGAGCGTGCCCGGTGCGATGTCGCAGATGTGGACCTGGGCGCCGCCGGCGACGAACCGCTCGGCGATGGCGCGGCCGATGCCGGATCCGCCGGCGGTGACAATGACCCGCTGAGGTGACTGGGTATCGGACATGGGACCTCCCAAATTCTCGTTTTAAATATCTACCGTCCGCCGGTGGCCTGCCGCCACCGCCGGGTGATCTCGCTCAGTTCTTCGCCGAGCAGGGCCGCGAACCGCTCGCTCGCTGGCGACAGCGGCCGGCGCGACTGGCGCACCAGGAAATAGTTGATCGGCAATTGTGGCCGCACGATCGGGTTGATCACCAGCCGACCGGATTCGAGCTCGTCGATCACCGACGGCGTCGGCGTGATGGTCGACCAGCCCGAGCGGCGGACATATTCCAGCGTGGTGTTGAGACCGTCGGATTCGATTACCGTCGATACGGCGGCGTGACCGCGGCTCAAGTGGTCGTCGATCACCCGGCGGATGGTGTGGCGATTGGACGGCAACACCAGGCGCAGCGGCGGCAGATCGCGCAGGCGGTACGGGGTCAGATGGCGCAGGGTTGATTCGGGTCCCGATACCAACGTCAGCACGTGTTCCGAGATCGCTTCGCTGGTCAACCCCTCGGCAGACGAAGGGCCGGTCATGACGGCGAAGTCGAGCTCACCGGCGGCGACCCGGTCGGTCAAGGTGGCGCCGTAGGCTTCGTCGAAGCGTAGCGCCACGTTGGGATATTGCTCGGTAAAGCGCGACAGCGCCGCCGGCAGCGCGCTGCGCGAGACCGACGGCACCATGCCGGCGACGATGGCGCCGGTGATCGCGCCTTGCAGGTTCTGCATGTCGAGTTTGGTGTCCTCGACCGCATTGAGAATAGCCAAGCTGCGGGTATAGAAGCGTTTGCCGGCGACCGTGGGGGCAACTCCGCGGGCGCTGCGGGTGAACAGCTCGACGCCCAACTGCTCTTCGAGATTGCGGATCTGCACCGACAAGCCCGGCTGGGTGCTGTTCTCGCGCCGTGCGGCACGGCTGAAGCTGCCCTCTTCGTAGACAGCGACGAATTGCTCCAGCTGGCGTAGATCCATGATCGCCCATAAAAATTATTTATGCGATCGATTAAAGGCGATCCGCCTGGGCTTGCCAAGCCGGCGCGCTCGGCGGGTAGGCAGGCGCGTTTATTCCGCGGCCTGTTGTTTTCTCTTTCGCTCCGCCGCCGGTCGCGCGCCTTGCGTGGCAGTGCTGTCCTGCCAGTCCGACCACGCTGCGGCCGACCGTTGCAGGGACTCTTCGAGGCGGTCGACCAGCTCGCGCGACGAGCGCAACAGCGGCCGTTGGGTCTGGTGGATCAGGTAGTATTCCAGCTTGGTCGCCGGCTCGACGATCGGATTGACGACGAACTTGCCGGACTCCAGGTCGCCGGCCACAGTGGTCACCGGGAAGATCGCCGACCAGTCCGACTTGTGGACGAATTCCAGCGCCCCGAACAACCCGTCGATCTCCAGCCACCGTTCGACCGCGATGCTGCCGACCCGGATGTGGCGCTCGAGCATGCCGCGCAGGCTGTGCTGGGGCGACGGCATGACCAGTTTAATCGGCGGCAGCTCGGGCAGGCGCACCGGCGCCAGATGGGTAAAACCGCTCTTGGCGCCCGACACCAGCACCAGCGGTTCGGCCGACAGCGCGCGTAGCTCGAGGCCCTCTTGGCTCGGCGGGTCGGTGACGATGGCGAAATCGAGCTCGCCGGAGACCACCCAATCCGTCAGCGTTCCGCTGAACGCCTCGACCACGCGGATGTCCACATTGGGCAGCCGTTCGGTGTAATCGGGCAACACCTGCGGCAACACGCTTTTGGTCACCGTCGGGATCAGCCCGACCGTCAAGGCGCCGGCAATCTCTCGCGACCAGTCGCGCATGTGCTGTTCGGCGCTCTCCACCTGGCCGAGGATGGCGATGCAGTGCTCGTAGAACCGCTCGGCGGCGGCGGTCGGCCGGACGCCGCGCGCATGACGCTCGAACAGCTCGACCGATAGGGACTCTTCCAGGTTGCGCAATTGCAGGCTGAGGCTGGGCTGGGCGCAATGCAGGCGCGTGGCGGCGCGATTGATGCTGCCTTCCTCAAACACGGCGATAAACGAGCGGATATGACGCAAATCCAAGGGTGTTCGGCCCCGATCAGCTGACAATTGAGTTATAGTTTCACAAGATAGATATTATTGGAACTTATTATTTGTTGTATGAATGCGGGTTCAGTAGGTTCAAGCCCTTGGTGGGGGTAAGGTTTCGGACGCAGGCAATATTGAGGAGTACAGCATGGCGCTGCCCAAAGTTATTTTACAGCTCTATCCGATGTTTCCCTCTGACGGCGAAGAGGGGCGCAAGGCCAAACGGCCGCTCGGCAACGACGCCGAGCTCTACCATCGGATCGTCCACGAGTGGACCGACATCGTCAAAGAAGCCGACCAGATGGGCGTCTGGGGCATTTCGACGATCGAGCATCACCTGCATTCGGAAGGCTACGAGGTAGGGCCCAATCCCGGCGTCTTGAACGCCTACTGGGCGAGCATGGTCGAAAACGCCCACATCGGCGCCCTCGGCTACGTTGCGGCGACCCATGACCCGATCCGGGTCGCCGAGGAAACCGCGATCCTCGACCATCTGACCAAAGGCAAATATTTTGTCGGCTTCGCACGCGGCTATCAGTCGCGCTGGACCAACATCATCGGCCAGTTTTCGGACTCCGTCGCAACCGTGTCTGACGGCAGCGCGGCCGACCAGCGTAACCGCGAGATATTCGAAGAACGCGTCGAGATGATTCTCAAGTGCT
>JBFKGW010000063.1:0-9228 GCA_041633145.1 Alphaproteobacteria bacterium | reverse complement strand
TCAGCCCAAATTTAAAGCGGGCAAAGCATTGAAAGAAGCCGTCAACTGACGATCTAATTTCGGCAGTTCGATTCAGGCCTGTTGCGGGACATCGCGGCCGGCCTGTTTTATTTTTCGCGACAAGAAATCGGCCACCACGGCCACCGCGCAGTTGCGCCCGCGCCGGCGCAGGGATATAACTCCGCTTGGCCATCGCGGTCAGCGAACGCACGTAAGGGCGCTTATCTCAGCTGGGAGAGCACCTCGTTTACACCGAGGGGGTCGGCGGTTCGATCCCGTCATCGCCCACCATCTTCTGTCAGATTACAATTTCATTATAGTCCGCGGCGCCGCCGGTGCCGCGCTATTCGGCGACCAATAAGGATCGTCGACCGGCGTTTCGCGAGCAAATGCAGCGCATACTCATTTACCGCTTGTCAGAATCGACAGGCTTTCTATTAGTGTTAGAACTTAAAATTTTAGACACTACCAGGCGCCCCGAGAGTGAGATTTCGGTCGCGCACCGTTAGGTTGTAACCGGAACAATTATCCAAGCTGTAAAAGAAGAACGCATAAAAACCAGTGCGAGCACGGCGCATGTTCAGCGTAGATCAAGAAGCCGACAACGACAGCCTTCACATTCTGCCCCTCTCGATGATCCCGCTGCAGGTGAAGGCCCTGCAAGATACCCGTCTGATGAAAAATACCCGGCTGGAGGGGGTGGTCGAGCTGTATCGGGAAGACGCGATGGGCAGCGGTCAGGTGGCGCCCGACGCGCTGGATAAGGTGTTCGATTTTTCCGGCGACCGCTCTCGCGATCTCACGATAATCAAAAATCTCGCCGCGCTGCAAAGCTACGACGTCTATAGCCTGCGCGTGAGCCTGCGACAGCTCGACATTTTGGTCGACGATGTTGACACCCTAAAACTTTCCGACGGCATGGCCGAACGGCTGGCCGAGCATATGAGCGCTTTCACACGGCCACTGGTGTTGCGGATTTATGGCGACACCAACGTGAAGACGAGCACGTTCCGTGACGTCCTCACGCTGTTCACCGATCCCAATGCCGACACGCCGCGCGAAAATTTGCGTGAGTTGGCAAGTTTGCTGGACATCAAGCTCTTCCAAATCCCGAAATTTCTCGAAGACTATGCGGACGTGTTCTTGTCCCTATCGTTCTACCAGAAATGCCACGACGACACCGAAGCCGATCTCGGCGCCCTCCTCGACGATTTGCGCGAGCTCGCGCACAATCCACGCCTGAATGACAACGCCAGGGCGGCGCGAGAAATTGAACGGGCCGCCAACAAGATTTATGCCTTGCATTCCGATGTCGCCAACGTCCTCGAACAGTTCCGCGAGCGGACGGACGACATGTGGCAAAATATGTCGGCCGAGCGGTATCGGAAAATGTCGCGGTTGGTGGTTGATTACCAGGCGAAAATCGGCGCCATATTATGTGCCACTTCGGTGAAACTGCGGGCCTGGAAAGAGCAATCGAATTCGCCGTCGGGCCACAGCGTTAGCGACAGGGTCCATTTTGCGACCCGTGAAATTAGCTACGGTTTGGATCGCCTGAACCGCCTTGAATTCGGAGACTTGTGAGGGCGTTAGCACACTACCCAAACCGCTAAATTTCGCCCTGCTGTCAGGCGACCTCTGACCGCGCTCCCGGTTCTTTTCCCGGCACTTGACTTGCTCGCTTGACACATCCCTATACCGGCAGTACTTAGCCCCGTCCCTTGAGGGTACCCGTTCGGGGGTGTAGCTCAGTTTGGTTAGAGCGCCGGCCTGTCACGCCGGAGGCCGCGGGTTCGAGTCCCGTCACTCCCGCCACTTTCCGCAAATTGGGATCGATGCGTGCTTATTTCCGCACGCCAAGAAGGGGCTTTCGCATCGCGCGCCGACGTTCTCAAGGCGAAGTGAAGTGCCGATCGCACAGCGCATACTACATTACTAATTGCACCCGGCCGTATCGGGTCTTAGCGGGACTCGGATCGGTGTTGTGTATAGAGGGAAAGGCTGGCTTGCATGGCGTACCAACGTCGTGTATGGCTGCGCCGCCGGCGCCGGTTAGCCCGAGTCAAACGGGCCACGGCCATGTGCAACGCATAACCAAATTGGCGGGCGCCAGATATGGAACAGTTGCTGCTCGAATATCTGCCGATCATGATTTTTCTCGGCTTGGCGATCGGCCTCGCGGCCGTAATGGTGGCGGCGTCGTTTTTCGTCGGCCCGAGCCGCCCCGACGTCGAAAAAAACTCGGCCTACGAATGCGGATTTGAGCCGTTCGACGATGCGCGCGCCAAATTCGACGTACGCTTCTATCTGGTGGCAATTCTGTTCATCATTTTCGACCTCGAAGTCGCCTTCCTATTCCCGTGGGCGATCACGCTGGGCGACATTGGCGTTTTCGGTTTTTGGTCGATGGTCGTGTTCTTGGCCATCCTCACCGTTGGTTTTGTCTACGAATGGCGTAAAGGGGCGCTCGAATGGGAGTAGAACCGAGCCGGCCGGACACCGTCGGGGAGCTCTTCAAGCCAGGTGCCGACCAGGACGCCGCCCTGAAGGCAGTGACCGACGAATTGACCGACAAGGGTTTCGTCATCGCGCAGATGGACAAGCTGGTGAACTGGGCGCGCTGCGGCTCCATGTGGCCGATGACGTTCGGCCTGGCCTGCTGCGCCGTCGAGATGATGCATACGGCCGCGTCGCGCTACGATCTCGATCGCTTTGGTGTGGTCTTCCGGCCCAGCCCGCGGCAATCCGATGTGATGATCGTTGCCGGCACCTTGACCAATAAAATGGCGCCGGCGCTGCGCAAAGTGTACGACCAGATGGCAGAGCCGCGTTGGGTCATTTCCATGGGCTCCTGCGCCAACGGCGGCGGCTACTACCATTATTCCTATTCGGTGGTGCGCGGCTGCGATCGCATCGTGCCGGTCGATATATACGTGCCCGGCTGTCCGCCGACGGCCGAAGCCTTACTCTACGGCGTTCTGCAACTGCAGAAGAAAATCCGCCGTACCAGCACAATTGCGCGCTAGCCGACGCGCGGTGACGGATCCGACTGGAACTTAGCGGATAACATCATGGATCAGGCCCTCCAGGACCTCGGCGAATACATTGCGGCGGCGATGCCGCGCGACGTGATCCGCACCGAAGGGATTTGCGGCGAATTGGTGGTGGTCGCGCGCACCGCGGCAATCACCGATGTACTGCTGTTCCTGCGCAACGACAGCAACTGCCTGTTCAAAGTTCTGGTCGACATTTGCGGCGCCGACTATCCGCAGCGCGAGCCACGCTTCGAGGTGGTCTACAATCTGCTGTCGCTGACCCAGAATCAGCGCATTCGGGTAAAGGTAATCGTCGACGAGGACACACCGGTGCCCACCGCGACCACGGTCTACAGCGCCGCCGGCTGGTTCGAACGCGAGACTTGGGATCTCTACGGCATCATGTTTTCCGACCATCCCGATCTGCGGCGCATCCTCACCGATTATGGCTTTGAGGGTCATCCGCTGCGCAAAGACTTCCCGCTCACCGGCCGCGTCGAAGTACGCTACGACGAAAGCCAAAAGCGGGTGGTCTACGACCCAGTCCAACTGACCCAGGACTTCCGCACCTTCGATTTCCTTAGCCCGTGGGAAGGCATGACCAAGGTTCTGCCCGGGGACGAGAAAGCCACCTCTGAAGAGAACCCGGCGAAGGAAGGCGGCGCATGAGCGAAGTCGCGATCAAGAACCTGACGATGAATTTCGGGCCACAACACCCGGCGGCGCACGGCGTTCTGCGCTTGATTCTCGAAATGGACGGCGAAGTCGTCGAGCGCGCCGATCCCCATATCGGCCTGCTGCACCGCGGCACCGAAAAGCTGATCGAGTACAAGACCTACTTGCAGGCGGTGCCTTATTTTGACCGGCTCGATTACGTCTCACCGATGTGCCAGGAGCATGCCTTCGCACTGGCGACCGAGAAATTGCTCGGCCTCGAAGTGCCGGTACGCGGCCAGTATATCCGGGTGCTGTTTTCCGAGATTACGCGCATCCTCAACCACATCTTGAACCTGACCACCTACGCGCTCGACGTCGGCGCGATGACCCCGTTGCTGTGGGGGTTCGAGGAACGCGAGCGGTTGATGGAATTCTACGAGCGCGTATCAGGCGCCCGTTTGCACGCGGCCTACTTCCGGCCCGGTGGCGTCCACCAGGATATGCCGGCGGGCCTCGTCGACGATATCGCCGAATTCTGCAACACCTTCCCGAAATTCATCGACGATTTGGAAGCGCTGCTAACCGGCAACCGGATCTTCCGTCAGCGCACCGTCGACATTGGCACCATCAACGCCGAGGAAGCGCAGGATTGGGGCATGAGCGGCCCGGTTTTGCGTGCCTCCGGCGTCGCCTGGGATCTCCGCAAGGCGCAACCCTACGACGTTTATGATCGTGTCGATTTCGATGTTCCGGTCGGCAAAACAGGCGACTGCTATGCGCGCTATCTGGTTCGCGTTGCCGAGATGCGCGAGAGCCTGCGCATCATGCGCCAGTGCTTGGACGATTTGCCGGACGGTCCGGTGATTACTGACGATCATAAGATCACGCCGCCGAGCCGCGGCGAGATGAAACACTCGATGGAAGCGCTGATCCATCATTTCAAACTGTACACCGAGGGTTATCATGTGCCGGCCGGCGAGACTTACACCGCGGTCGAGGCGCCGAAAGGCGAGTTTGGCGTCTACCTGGTATCCGACGGCACCAACCGGCCCTATCGCTGCAAGATCCGCGCGCCGGGCTTCGCCTTCATGCAGGCGATGGATTTCCTCACCCGCGGGCACATGCTGGCCGACGTGCCGGCAGTGATCGGCAGCCTTGATATCGTGTTTGGCGAGGTCGACCGGTGAACGATATCGAAACCTACGAATTCTCCGCAGCGGCCCGCGCCAAGTGCGATGAAATCATCGCGCGCTATCCCGAAGGCCGTCAGCAATCGGCGGTTATCCCGTTGCTTGACCTGGCCCAACGCGAATGCGGCGGTTGGCTGCCGCAGGCCGCTATCGAGCACGTCGCTGCGTACCTCGACATGGCAAAAATCCGCGTGCTCGAGGTGGCAACCTTCTATTCGATGTTCAACCTCGAGCCGGTCGGCAAGAACTTCGTGCAGATTTGCCGGACCACGCCGTGTTGGCTGCGCGGGTCCGACGAACTGCGCGCCGCGGCGAAGGAGATCACCGGCTGCGGCCTCGGTGAATCCAGCGACGACGGCCTGTTCACGGTGGTAGAGGTCGAGTGCCTGGGCGCTTGTTGCAACGCGCCGATGGTGCAGATCAACGACGACTATTACGAGGACCTAACGGCGGAGAACTTCCGCAGCGTGCTAGAGGCCCTCAAGCGCGGCGACACGCCGGCCACCGGATCGCAGGCCGGCCGCACCGGCTCGGAGCCGGTCGGCGGCCTGACCAGCCTCAGCGGCGCGGGAGACGACTGATGCTGGCCGACAAAGACCGCATCTTCAAAAACCTGTACGGCCAGGACGATTGGCGCCTGGAAGGCGCGCGGCGGCGTGGCATCTGGGACAACACCAAGGCGCTGCTCGAGTTCGGGCGCGACAAGTTGGTCGAGGAGATCAAGGAATCGGGCTTGCGCGGGCGCGGCGGCGCCGGCTTCCCGGCCGGCGTGAAATGGTCGTTCATGCCGCCGGACGACCGGCGCGACGGCCGTCCCCATTATCTGGTGGTCAACGCCGACGAATCCGAACCGGGCACCTGTAAGGACCGCGAGATATTGCGCTACGATCCGCATGTCCTGATCGAGGGCTGTCTGGTCGCCGGCTTCGCGATGGGCGCCAACGCGGCCTACATCTACATTCGCGGCGAGTTCTTCAGCGAAGCGTCTCATGTCAGCCAGGCGATTGCCGAGGCCTATGACGCCGGGCTGATCGGCAAGAACGCCTGCGGCTCGGGCTGGGATTTCGACGTTTACCTGCATCGCGGCGCCGGCGCCTATATCTGTGGCGAGGAAACGGCGCTGCTCGAAAGCCTGGAAGGCAAAAAAGGCCAGCCGCGTCTGAAGCCACCGTTCCCGGCCGCCTGTGGCCTCTATGGCTGCCCGACGACGGTCAACAATGTCGAGACCATCGCTGTGGCGCCGACCATCATCCGGCGCGGCGCCGCCTGGTTCGCCAGTATCGGCCGCGAAAACAACACCGGCACCAAGATTTATTCGATCTCCGGTCACGTCAACAATCCGTGCAATGTCGAAGAGGCGATGAGCATTCCGCTCAAGGAACTGATCGACAAGCACGCCGGCGGCGTGCGGGGTGGCTGGGACAATCTGCTGGCGGTCATTCCTGGCGGGTCATCGACGCCGTGTCTGTCAAAAGGCATTTGCGACGACGTGTTGATGGATTTCGATTCCCTGCGCGACCACCATTCCGGCCTCGGCACCGCCGCGGTGATCGTGATGGACAAGTCGACCGACATCGTCGAGGCGATCGCCCGGCTCAGCCATTTCTATCGCCATGAAAGCTGCGGCCAGTGCACGCCGTGCCGCGAAGGCATGGGCTGGGTCTATCGGGTGATGCAGCGGCTGGTCACCGGCGACGCGGAAATCGAGGAAATCGATATGTTGTGGGACCTCACCAAGCAGATCGAGGGCCATACGATCTGCGCACTCGCCGACGGTGGGGTGTGGCCGGTACAGGGGCTGATCCGCCACTTTAGGTCCGAACTGGAACACCGCATCGTTGTACGCAAGACCGCCGCCGGCGAAGCGGTGCCGGTCACCGCGGAAGCGGCCGAGTAGGGCAGGGGAACGAGCGTCATGCCGAAAGTGACTGTCGACGGCACCGAGATCGAAGTCCCCGCCGGGATCACCGTGCTCCAAGCCTGCGAAATGGCTGGCAAGGAAATCCCCCGGTTCTGCTACCACGAGCGCCTGTCGATCGCCGGCAATTGCCGCATGTGCCTGGTCGAAGTATCGCCGGGCCCGCCCAAACCGGCCGCCTCGTGTGCCTTGCCGGTCGGCGAGGGCATGGAAATCAAGACCGACTCCGAGATGGTGCAAAAGGCGCGCAACGGCGTCATGGAGTTCCTGCTGATCAATCATCCGCTCGATTGCCCGATTTGCGATCAGGGCGGCGAATGCGATTTGCAGGACCAGGCGATGGCCTATGGCTTCGACCGCTCGCGCTTCGAGGAGAACAAGCGGGCGGTCAAAGACAAGCATATGGGCCCGTTGATCAAGACGATCATGACCCGTTGCATTCACTGCACCCGTTGCGTGCGCTTCGCCACCGAAATCGCCGGTGTGCCCGAGTTGGGCATGCTCGGCCGTGGCGAGCACGCCGAAATCACCACCTATCTCGAAAAGTCGCTCGATTCCGAACTCAGCGCCAACGTGATCGATTTGTGCCCGGTCGGCGCGTTGACATCGAAACCCTACGCCTTCCTGTCGCGTCCGTGGGAGCTCAGCAAGGTCGAATCGATCGACGTGATGGATGCAATCGGTAGCGCCATTCGCGTCGATTCGCGGCAGACCGAAGTCCTACGCGTGCTGCCGCGTTTGAACGACGACGTCAACGAAGAGTGGATCGCCGATAAGACGCGCTACGCGGTCGATGGGCTATCGCGCCAGCGCCTCGACCGGCCCTATATCCGCGTCGACGGTAAGCTGCAGGAGGCTAGCTGGCAGGACGCGTTCGCCACTATCGCTGAAAAATTCAAGGCGACCACGGGCACGCGCATCGCCGCGATCGCCGGCGACCAATGCGACGCCGAAGCGATGATCGCGCTGAAAGACCTGATGAGCGCACAGGGGTCGGCCAACATCGACTGCCGCCAGGATGGCGCGAAGCTTCCCGCTATGCCGCGTGCCGCCTACTTGGTGAATTCGACGATCGCCGGACTGGAAACCGCGGACGCGGTACTCTTGGTCGGCACCAACCCGCGCTGGGAAGCGCCGCTGGTCAACACGCGGCTGCGCAAGGCCTGGCTGCGCGGCAATCTGCGGGCGGCGGCGATTGGCCCCGATGTCGAGTTGACCTATCCGGTCGACTTCCTGGGCGCCGGCCCCGACACCCTGGCCGCCGTGGCCGACGGCCGCAACGCCTTTGCCGAAGTTCTCAAAAACGCCGAGCGTCCCGCCATCATTATCGGTATGGGTGCGCTAGCGCGACCCGACGGCGCCGCGGTTTTGGCGACCGCGCGCAAGATCGCCGACGACTGCGGCTTGGTGAAAGACGGTTGGAACGGATTTAACGTGTTGCATACCGCCGCGGCACGGGCTGGCGGCCTCGACCTCGGGTTCATACCGGGCGCCGGTGGCCGCGACACTGAGAACATCCTCGCCGGCGCGACCAATGGCGACATCGATGTGGTCTATCTGCTGGCCGCCGACGAAATCGACATGGCGCGCCTCGGCAATGCCTTCGTCATCTATCAAGGCCACCACGGCGACGCCGGCGCCCACCGCGCCGACGTCATCTTGCCGGCCGCGGCCTATACCGAAAAGGCCGGCACCTACGTCAACACCGAAGGCCGGGTGCAGTTGGCGCGCCAGGCGGTACAGCCGCCCGGCGATGCCCGCGAGGATTGGGCGATTATCCGCGCGCTGTCGGACGCTGTCGGCGGCGGGCTCGATTTCGCCACCCTAGGTGATGTGCGGGCACGCCTGGTCGCGGCCAATCCGCTGTTCGACCGGATCGGCGAGGTTGTGCCGGCGCCGTGGGAGCCATTCGGCGAAGCCGGCCCGATGTCGAGCGAACCATTTTTCAGCCCGGTGTCGAACTACTACATGACCTGCCCGATCAGCCGGGCGTCCGAGACCATGGCCGAATGCAGCCGCCAGTTTGTCGGCGACGGGGCCGAAAGGACCGGCACCGATGGTTGAGTTCTGGTGGAATTACGCCTGGCCGACGATCTGGATCGTCATCCAGATCCTGTTCATCGTGGTGCCGCTGTTGATCGCGGTCGCTTATCTGACCTACGCCGAGCGCAAGGTGATCGGCTTCATCCAGCTGCGCATGGGCCCCAACGTGGTCGGTCCGTTCGGCCTGCTGCAACCGTTCGCCGACGGCCTCAAGTTGATGGCCAAGGAAGCGATCATCCCCACGGGTTCGAACCGGGTGGTGTTCCTGCTGGCGCCGATGTTGACCTTCACGCTGGCGCTGGTCGGCTGGGCGGTCATTCCGGTCGCCGACGGCTGGGTGCTGTCGGACATCAATGTCGGCATTCTCTACTTGTTCGCCATCAGC
>JBFKGW010000062.1:0-9333 GCA_041633145.1 Alphaproteobacteria bacterium | reverse complement strand
TCTCTGCTGGACACCCAACGGGCGGAGCTTCGCGCGAGCGATCGATTGAATAGTCTTGTTATGCGGCGATGTAACAGCCACGAGAATTTCCGAAATGATGTGACTTTCAATTGAAGGTTGATGTGATTGTGGTTGCGCGACAAGCGCTTTTTTAGCAACTAAACCCTGCGGCCGAAATTCACGTCCGCCGCCGTCAAACCTCCCCTCAAACCGGCGCAAAGAACGTGCCCTCGACTTCGAAGATGTCGTCTTGGCTGAGCGCCGATACCTCGACGATGGTGCGCGGCGGATAGGGCCCGCCCGACCAGAGCTCTTCCTGCACCTGGTTCACGATCGGCCGGTAGCGGTTCATGTCGGTGACATAGACCGTGAGGCGCACGGCGTCGCGGAGGCCCGCGCCTTCCGAGGCGGCGATGTGTGCCATGTTGCCGAACGCCTGCCGGATGCGGGCCTCGTCGCCCGCCACCAGCTCGTTGGTCGCCGGGTCGATGCCGCGCATGCCGGCAACGAAGACGTAATCGCCGGCGCGGCTCGCCAGCGACCAGGTGCCGGTCGGCTCGAAAGAGCCCTCGGGCGAGAGATAGCTTACGCCAGATACGTTGGGGCGAGGCTCAGTCACGATCTCCTCCACCAGCGGTGCTTAGATAATTTGATCGCGACCGACCTTCGTCAGCGAAAGGGCCGGCTTAGAGCCGGCCCTAACAACCGTAGCGGCGCGCCGGTTTCTAGCCTGGTGTTACGTCGTTGGTCCAGACGAACTCGAGCGGCGCGTTGGACATCTCGTTGACCCCGGCGAACGCGGCCTGCATCTGCTCAGAATTCATCCACTCCTTGACCGCGTCGACGTCGCCATCGGCAATGTCGCCGATGACATAGACCCGATTGGGATCGTCGGACCCGCGGTGCACGCTCCAACTGCCGATCGGCGGCGGCGGGTTGCTGGTGAAAATCGCGAACCAATCGTCGAAGTTCTTGAGATGGTGATCGGCGACGAGTAACGGCATGTGAAAATCCTCCCCTTGAATTATGGAAATTAACGACGAGGCCAATGTTACGGCAGATTCAAGTCGATTGACATGGTCGTTTATCAGCCGGCGCTCTCGAACGGTAACTTGCGGCCCTCTCGGGGCAAACGGGAAACCGCGCCACACGCCGCTATTCCGCTTTGCGCTTTTCCCATTCCGCCGCATAATCTTCCGAAAACCATGGTCCTCGGCGAAGCGAAGGACGGTTGGGATGGACAGCGCGGAGAACAAACGCCGGCTGGCGACGATACTGGCGGCTGACGTCGCCGGCTACAGCGCATTGATGGCGCAGGACGAAGAGGCGACGGTCCGCACCCTGCGGTCGTATCGCGAGATTATCGACAAACTGATCGCGCGCCACGACGGGCGCATTTTCAATACCGCCGGCGACGCGGTGCTCGCCGAGTTCGGCTCGGCCGTCGAAGCGGTGCGCTGCGCGATCACCATCCAGGACGAGCTCAGAGTACGCAACGCCGAACTGATTCCCGAGCGGCAGATGCGGTTCCGCATCGGCGTCAACGTCGGCGACGTTCTGGTCGAAGGCGACGATCTGCTGGGTGACGGCGTCAACATTGCCGCGCGTCTGGAGGGGGTCGCCAAGCCGGGCGGCATCTGCATTTCCGGCAGCACCTTCGAGCAGGTGAAAAATAAGCTTTCGGTCGGTTTCGAAGATCTCGGGCCGCAGCAGGTCAAGAACATCCCCGAGCCGGTGCCCGCCTTCGGCATCACCGCGGCGCCGGTGTCGGTGGTTGGCGAGGCCAGCGCAGCAAAGCGTGCGAAGACGGGCGAAAGGAGGTCCGGCAAAGGTTGGAAGGTGCCGACCGCCATCGCCGCTGTGGTGTTGCTTGTGGTCGTCGGCGGCGCGGCGGTTTGGCAGTTCTCCATGCGCGATGCGGTGCCGGGCGCGTCGTTTCCGGAAAACTTCTCGATCGACGAGATGCGCGCCGACGAGATTGCTGCGCTGATGACCGGCGTGACCATCACCGGCCGACGCCGCGTCGACGACCAACCCTTCACCATCGTGCTCAACCCGGACAAGACGGTGAGTTACAGTTTTAGCGGTTCCGGCAACCTTGCCGGGACGACCGTCGCCCAGACCGGCCGATGGTGGACCGAAGACTTTCGTTTCTGCATGCAGATCCCCAAATTTGCCCGCGGCCAGCAGGCGTGTCCCCGGATCGTCAAATCCGGTGAGGACATCGCGGCAATTCGGCCGATCAACGGCGAGCGACTGCCGTGGACCCTATCGAAGTGACCGGCTCGAACTGAGATGCGAAACTCTGCCGCTGCGATCTTCGTTGTCCTGGCGATAACCCTGGCGCCGCTCGCCGCGGCGCGCGCGCAGGCGCAACTGGGATTCACAGGTGAACAGATTGCGCAACAGGGTATGCGGGGCTGCGAGCCCAACTGCGGGATCGGCGGCGGCGGGCGGAGCGTCGAGCAGCCCGGCAGCGCCGCGCATTTCATCCGTTCGCTCGATCAGAATGGCGACCGCAAAATATCGCGCGGTGAATTCCGCGGACCGCCGCGGGCCTTCGACCTGATGGACGCCGATGGCGACGGGTTTGCCACCCGCGACGAATTCGCCGCGTTCCAGAAACGGCGCGAACGCGGCGACCTGCCGGCGCCGACACCGGCGGCCGCGGGGCCCACATTGCCGGTCATCGCGACCCACACGCACCTGCTGGCCATGACCGACCGCGGCAATCGGGACATGGATTGGGCCGGCGCGACGCGGGACGCGTTGGCGCGAATGGACAAGGCCGGCCTTCGCAAAGTGGTGATCATGCCGACGCCGATGCACCCGGATGCCAGCGACGATAGTTTGATCGACGGCTTCTTCGAAGCCGCGCGCCAGCACCCCGACAAGTTCGTTGTCGCCGGCGGCGGCGAGTCGCTCAACGGCATGATCCAACGAACTCCTCCCGACCGGGTGAGCGATCGGCTGCGCCAGAGGTTTACAGCGCGCGCCGAAGAATTGATTCGCCGCGGCGCCGTCGGCTTCGGCGAGATGACCGCGTTACACTTCTCGTTTTTCCGCGGCCATCCCTTCGAGGAAGCGCGCCCGGATCATCCCTTATTCTTGCTGTTGGCCGACCTGGCGGCGAAACACGATGTGCCGATCGATTTGCATGTGGAGGCGGTGGCGCACGACTGGCCAGTCTCCGATGAAATGCATCGGCGCAGCAGCGCCAACCCCGAGCGCGTCTCGGAGAACATTGCCGCGTTCGAGCGCCTGCTCGCCCATAATCGGCGTGCCCGCATCATTTGGGTGCATGTCGGGGTCGATACGACCGGCCACCGGTCCGTCGATTTGACCCGGCGGCTGTTGCGCGAAAACCCGAACCTCTATCTAAGCATCACCAGCCATCAAAGCGGCGTCGGCGACAACTGGTTCCTGCGGCCCGGCGCCGGGCTCAACCCGGAGTGGCGCGCGTTGATCCTGGAGTTTCCCGATCGCTTCATGATCGGCACGGACGCGTTCTTTCAGCCGCAAAATCCGCTCATGAAGATGCCGGACCGCACGCCGCTCGCGCTCGCCGTCGTATCGGGGCAAGCGTTACCACCCGATGTGCGACGCAAGGTCGCCTTCGAGAATGCGCAGCGGGTGTTCAAATTGGACGGCGTCGAGAGTCCGCAACCGCGGGTGGCGGCCGCCGCGCCGCCGGCGGTCCAACCGGCGGCGGCCCGCTTCCTCAGTGAGGCGGAAATACGCCAAACCGTGATCGGCAATACATTGAACTTCGTCGCCCCGTCGAACGGCCGTAATATTCACGTCTACTTCGCCGAAGATGGCACCGCCGCCACCAAGGTGGTCGGGCAAGGGCCGGCGGTGATCCGTAAAAAATGGTTCTTCAATGCCAAGGGTATGCTGTGCCGCACCGTCGGACCGGCCGATCGAAACCATTGCACGCGGGTCAAAACGACGAACCAGCGCACTACCCTGACCCTGTCAAACCCCCGCGTCGAGTATCAGGCGACGGTTATTGCCGGCCGCAGCCTGCCGCAGTAGCTGGGACGGCGGTGCATCACTCAATCACCGCTATTGGTCACTTGCGCGGAATCGTAACAGAGCTGGCGAAACCAGGCGTGCAGCGGGTCCTGGTGGACGCGCTCTGGCCAGGCGGCGATCACGTCGACGCCGTCAATCTCCAGCGGCGGCTCGAAGACGAACAGACGCCGGTTCATGTTGGTGAGGATCCGCTCCGGCACCACGGCGAGCAGGTCGGTGCGTTCCAGGATGGCGCCGACCACGGAAAAGCTGGGGATCGTCAGGCCAACCTGCCGGCTGCGATTGACCCGCGCCAAAGCCCGGTCGATCACGCCGGCGAAGTTACCCCGGTAGGGTGAGACCAGCAGATGCTCCCAGTTGCAGAAAGTATCGATGTCGACTTTCATCCCGGCAATCGGATGATCGGCGCGAACCGCTCCCAGATAGCGCTCTTCGAAGAGGCGGCGCGTGAACCAGCTCTGCGGTGCAAACTGCTGAATGGTCAGGGCGAGATCGACGCGGCCGCCGGGCACCTGTTCGCTCAGCGTGACGGGGTTGAGCGGCAGCATGGCGAGGCGAACATTTGGCGCCAATGTCCGAAATTGCTCGAACAGCCGCGATACTATCGAGCTCAACGCATAATCGCCGGTGGCGACGTAGATGGTGCCGTCAGCCGTCGCGGGATCGAACTCTTGCGATTCTAAAACACCTTCCAGGCCTGAAAGGGCAGATTTGATTCGCGGCGCCAATTCTTCCGCGCGCGGTGTCGGCGCGACACCCCGTGCCTCGCGGACGAACAACGGGTCTGCGAAAAGATCGCGCATCCTTTGCAGGGTACCGCTCAGACCCTGCTGCGTCATGTTCAGGCGCTGCGCCGCACGAGTGACGCTGCGCTCCTCCATCAAGGTGTCGAATGCCACCAAAAGCCTAGCATCTAATCGCGTAATATCGTGCATGCCGATGATTATCACACACAACATCTGTTTGCGCTGTAAAATTCCGGTTTGTACGCTTTTCAACGGTGGTACCGGGAGTTATGCTTTTGGCGCGGGATGAGGGGCCCACGCTGGGGTAAGCATCATCCCGGGCCACCGCCCTGACGTTTAATGGCGGCGGCCAGACACCGATACTGCAGGGGAGAGGTGTCGGCGATGAAACGCATAATTACCGTTTGTTTCCTGGTGCTGTTGGGGGCGTCCGGCTGGGCACCCGCGGCGGCGCAAGACGTACAAGCCGAACTCGACAAGGGTCTGACGTTTGCCCGGGCCGGCGACTATGCGGCCGCGCGCATCATCTGGAGCTCGCTCGCTCGCAGCGGAAATACCGAAGCGCAATTCCGGCTGGGTTGGCTGTACGAAAGCGGCGCCGCGGGAAAACGAAACCTCGCCGAGGCGGCCTACTGGTATGCCGTGGCGGCCGACCTGGGCCACGCCAGCGCGCTGTACAATCTCGCGGTCATGCTGACCGAAGGCCGCGGTGTCGCCCGCAACGATGCCAAAGCGGCGAAATATTTTCGCCGGGCCGCGGTCCAGGGGCACGCCAAGGCGCAATACAATCTAGGCATTCTCTACCGAATCGGCCGCGGCGTGCCGCAAGATGTGGCGCGGGCGCGTTTCTGGCTCGACCGCGCCAAGGCCAACGGTATCGTCATTCCAAAAATCGCCGCCAAGGTTTAACCGGGCAACAAAACACGCCGACGGTTGGGCATTCGGATTCGCGCGCCCCGTGTGCACACACAAATACGGTGCGGGATCATCTTTGCGTGGCTACTGATCCTGATTTTCTGGCCGCAGGTGACGCTGTTTCTGCCCGGCTTGATGGGCTAGCCGACGCTATTGCGCGCTCGCGAGCCGGCAGTCTTGCCCCGGTTGGCCCCTCGACACAATCGTTCTCATAAAAATTGACCGTTGGATAAAAATTAATTGACCAATGGTTATTTTCTTGGCTATAAAAATGACCAATGGTCAATATGACTATTTTAGGGAGATCGAACGATGAGAACCATCGCCTTAGTGATTGGAGTTGCAGCTACTGCGTTATTGAGTGGCCCGGGAGCCGTCCACGCTGAAACGGTTATTGACGGCCTCGAAGCGCCCGCGACCATCGTGCGGGATTCGAGTTCGATTCCGCATGTCTTCGCCGCAAATGAGCATGACCTTTATTTCCTGCAAGGGTGGGTGCACGCCCAGGACCGGCTCTTCCAAATGGATGTACTGCGCCGGCAGGCGAGCGGCACCTTGGCGGAACTGCTCGGCGAAGCCGCGTTGCCAAGCGATGTCGAGGCCCGCGTCCTCGGTTTGCGGCGGGCGGCCGAATTGTCGTGGCCACTTTTGTCGCCGGACGTGCAGGCGGCGATGACGGCCTACGCCGAGGGAGTCAACGCCTACCTCGACAATGCCGCATCGCCACCATTGGAATACGGCCTGCTCGAGCTGAGCCAGGTCGCGCCGTGGCAGCCGCTCGACTCCGTAGCCGTTGCCAAAGGACTCGCCTTCTCGCTCTCCTTCGAGCTCGATATCGACCGAACCATCGCACTGGCGTCCTACCAAGCGGCTGGCGCGATTGCCGGCTTCGACGGCACCGCGCTGTTCTTCGAGGATCTGTTCCGCAGCGAACCGTTCGATCCGGCCTCGACGATTCCCGACGCCAAAGTCCCCTATCCGCATCTCGCCGGTGGCGGACCGGCGATGGCGGTGCCGGCGATCAATGACCAAATCGCTGAAGAGGCGCTGGAGCTGGGCAAGCGGTATATGGGCCGCGTCCGCGGCCTGCCGCTGTTTCGCGGCGCCCTGCAGCCGCGCGGTGACACCGCCGGCAGCAATCAATGGGTGATCTCCGGCAAACATACAGCAAGCGGCGTGCCGCTGCTGGCGAGCGACCCCCACCTGCCGCTCGGACTGCCCGCGACCTTCTATCAAAACCATCTGGTTTCGCCCGACGTCGACGTGATCGGCAGCAGCCTGGCCGGCACGCCGTTCGTGATCACCGGCCACAACCGGCATATCGCCTGGGGGCCGACCACCAACGACATGGACGTGACCGACACCTTCGTCGAGGCAATTGTTCCCTGTGGCGGGCTATTCGGATTCTGCACGGTGCACGACGGCGTATCCGAGCCAATCATTCCGATCCCGGTGACCTTTAAAGCCAATCTACTGGACGGCGGCGCGCCCGACACGATCGTCACTGTGCCTGCGGGCGGAGACATTCCGCCGTTCGTTTTGACCGTGCCGCGGCGCAACGGTGGGCCGCTCATCGAATTCGATCCGGTCACCGGATTCGGCCTAAGCGTGCAATATGTCGGCTTCAGCGGCACGCGCGAGCCAGACGCGTTCTACGCCTGGAACCACGCCCGCAACCTCAACACCTTCAAAAATGGGCTGCAGTTCTTCGATGTTGGCTCGCAAAATTGGGTCTACGCCGATATTAACGGCAAGATCGCCTACTTCGTTGGTGGCGAGATGCCGCTGCGCGAGGATCTGCAGGCTGGCTTCGTCGACGGACTGCCGCCCTTCTTCCTGCGCGATGGCACCGGCGGCAATGAGTGGGTACCCCTGGCGTCACCACAGCCGGGGCAGGCGATCCCCTATGAAATCCTGCCGTTCGGCGAGATGCCGCACATCGTCAACCCGCCGGCGGGGTTCATCATCAATGCCAACAACGACCCGCTGGGACTCAGCCTCGATAACGACCCGCTTAACGATCTGCGCAAGGACGGCGGCATTCTCTACTTCCATTACGGGGGCAGCTACCGCTCGTTCCGGGCCGCGCGGATCACGCAACTGATCGAGGAGTTGCTGACCACCGGCGACGGCAAGGCCTCGTTTGACGAGATGAAGGAGATGCAGGCAGACACCGTGTTGGTCGATGCCCAGGCGTTCGTACCGCACATCGTCCAGGCGTTCGACAACGCCGCCGCCGATCCCTTCTTGGCCGCGTTCGCGGCGGATCCGGCGATTGCCGAGGCGGTTGGGCGGCTCGCGTCTTGGAACTTCTCGACGCCGACCGGCTTGGGCATCGACGGCTACGACGCCGGCGATGACGACCCTGCGGCCAGCGTCGCCGCGACGATCTATGCGGTTTGGCGCAGCCGGGTGCTGGCAAATACCGTCGATGCGTTCGTCGACGTTGCCGGCCTGCCGAAACCGGAGAGCGGGGAAACGCGCAATGCGCTGAGAGCGCTCCGGCATCTGCTCGACAATTTCGATCTCAACCAGGGGGTCGGTGCGTCCGGCATTGATTTCTTCTTCCTGCCGTTCCCGGCGCCCGCCGAAACGAGACGCGATTTCCTGCTCCTGCAGAGCCTGAAGGACGCCCTGGACCGGCTGGCCTCCGATGACTTCGCGCCCGCCTTCGCCAACTCGACCAATCAGGACGACTACCGGTGGGGATTGTTGCACCGGGTGGTATTCGCACATCCCCTCAATGGGCCGTTCAATGCGCCGCCGGCCGGTGGTTTCCTGCCACCGGCGCCGGGCTTGATCGGTGTCGCCACCGACGGCGGCTACCAGACGGTCGACCGCGCGGACAACGATCCGCGTGCCGACGGCGTCAACGAGTTCATGTACGACACGGGCGCGTCGCAGCGCATGGTGGTCGAGCTGTCGAAGGCTGCCCCATCGGCCGAAAGCAGCCTGCCAGGCAGCGAGACCGGCAACCTGTTGAGCCCGGACTACCTGAATTTGTTGGAGGCATGGCTGGTCAACGACACGCACGGCCTATTCCTGGACCCGGATGACGACCCAGGCGGCACGACGAGCGAGGATTTTGTGCCGGCACCGTGATGTAGACACAAGCGGCGGCGCGAATGGAACGCGCCGCCGTCGCTAACCGCTGCCGTTGTGCGCGGTCTCATAGAGGCTGCCGGTGCGGGTTTTGAGGAACGGCTCGAGCGGGATCAGCTCCTGCTTGATGAACCCCTTGGCCGGCAAGTCGCCGCGGGCGACCATCTCGATCACCGCGGCGACCGAGGCCGAGGTGGTCCATGATATGGCGCGCCACATGCGCCCGCCAATCTTCAGCGGATAGTAGGAGCGCACGTATTCCTGGCGCATCAGCCGGTCCTCGACCATGCCTTCGGCGGAGGCGTGGATATGCACCACGTCGTCGTCGACCGGCGGCTTGGCGTGAGTGAGGATTTCGCCGGCCAGCTCGCGTTTTTCGCGCATCAGGAGCTCGTGGAAGAAGAAGTTCATCAGCTCGACGTGGCCCGGATAGCGCATCGACTTGTAGTCCAGGTTCTCGACCCGCCCGAGATAGGTCTCGCACATGGTGCCGAGGCCGCCCGAGGTGGTGAACGCCTCGAGCTGGTGACCG
>JBFKGW010000061.1:0-9363 GCA_041633145.1 Alphaproteobacteria bacterium | reverse complement strand
GAACGGCCTGAGCGAGCGGGGGAACGACCGATGGCAGCGGAAAAACTAAACTTCGCCTTCACTGTGGCGCCGGTCGGCGACCACGACCTCAGCGACGAACAACTCTACCGAGAGGTCCTCGCCGATTGTCGGCACGGCCAGTTGCTCGGCTACGACAGCGCGTGGATGCTCGAGCACCATTTCTCCGATTATTTCCCGACACCGAGCCCGCTGCTGTTCATGGCCAATCTGGCGCCGCAGTGCCCGGGTCTGGGCTTCGGTGCCGCGGTGCTGGTGACGCCATGGTACCACCCGGTGCGCCTGGCCGGCGAAATCGCCATGCTGAGCAATCTGTGTTCCGGAGAGCTTTATTTGGGCCTTGGCCGCGGCACCGCCAAGCTGGAGTACGACGCCTTCGACCTCGACATGGAAGAGGCGCGCGAGCGCTTTCACGATTGTTACGAAATCCTCAAGCGTGGCCTCGCCGGCGAGACGTTCTCCTACCAAGGCAAGTATTTCTCGACCAACCGCGAAATCCGCATCCGCCCGACGCCGAAAACCGAGCGCATCCATCTCTACGGCGCGATCGGCAGTCCGCAAAGCGCGCCGATATTGGCTGAGATGGGGTTGGCGCCGCTCAATACCTGCCAGTTCCCGTTCGGTATCCTGGAGAAAGCAATGGCGGCGTGGAACGAGCAGGCGGCGGTGAGCGGCTCGCCGGCCGAGACCCGCCGGCCGGTGATGGCGCACACGCTGATCGCCGACAGCGACGACGAAGCGATGGAGCTGGCGCGCCGGCATCTGTCGGAGTTTTTCAAGCTGCAGGTCACCCACTACGAGGCCGACGCCGACTTCTGGGTCGACATCAAGGGCTACGAGCAGTTCAGCCGCTTCTTCAAGAACCTTACCCTGCTCGCCGACCCGGACAATATCGCCAGCTTCGCCGAGCACAACTTCGTCGGCTCGGCGCAGACCGTCGGCGAACAGGTGGAGAAGCTGGCGGCGATCGGCTTCAACCACATCATCGTCCACCCGGCGACGGTCGGCGTGCCGCGCGACCTGCGCCACGACGTATTGCGCCGGTTTGCCGAGACGATAGCGCCGGAGTTTTCGCCGGCCTTCGCCAAGGCGGCGTAGCGCGAAGGTCTCGCGCAAACAAGAAGGGAGGCGAGGGCATGACGGAGATCAAGGAAACCAGCCGGTACAAGATCACCCCGGGCGAGGTCCGCCCCGATAAGACCCTCAGAGAGGACGAGGGCTGGTTCAAGATGGATGTGCGCTGGGTGGTCACCAACGAAAACTTCGAGTCCGAGACCACGGTGGTCGGCCGCACCATTCTGGCGCCGGGCATCGGCGCCAAGCACGACATTCACCGCCACCCCAACGCCGAGGAGTGGGAGTATGTGCTGCACGGCGTCGGCATCAAGCGCATCGGCGACGAGACGTTTTACATGCGCGCCGGCGACCTGGCGTTCCATCCGCGCAACGTCTACCACGGACTGGAAAACGGCTCGGACACCGAGCCGCTGATCACCCTGTGGGGCTATACCGGCGCGTCGAGTCTGAAAGAAGCCGGCTATTTTACCCCGGAAGACGACCGCAAGGCCGCGGCGGGCGAAGGTTAGCCCGCGCGATCCATAGTGCGGGCCGGTCCGCGGTGTGACCGCCGGCCGGATCTGGATTGAGCTATCCCTCGTACGAAATGCGGTAGATGACGCCGGCGAAGTCGTCGGACACCAACAGCGAGCCGTCGGGCAGCTCGGCGATGTCGACCGGCCGGCCGACCGCATCAAAGCCCTCGAGCCAACCGCTGGCGAACACTTCCTGGCCGACCGCGTTGCCGTCGTCGTCGAAGCGCACCCGCACGATCTGATAGCCGACCGGTTCGGTGCGGTTCCACGAGCCGTGCTGGGCGACGAAGGCGTCGTGCTTGTATTCGGCCGGGAACATATCGCCGTCGTAGAACTGGATGCCGAGATTGGCCGAGTGGGCCTGGAACTCGATCACCGGCGCGGTGACCGGGCCGGGCGGCGTGGCGGTTTCGAAGCCGGTCAGCTTGGCCGATTTGCCGCCAAACCAGGGAAAGCCGAAATGTTCGCCGATATTGCTGACCACGTTCAGCTCATCGGCGGGAATGTCGTCACCCATATCGTCGGCGCCATTATCGGTGAAGAACAATTTGCCGGTTTTCGGGTGCCAGTCGAAGCCGACCGAGTTGCGCACGCCGTGGGCGACGATTTCCATGCCGCTGCCGTCGGGGTTCATGCGGATGATGGTGCCAGTTAGTCCCTCGGTGGTGCAGATGTTGCACGGCGCACCGACCGACACATACAGCTTGCGGTCGGGACCGAACTTGGCGTAGCGCCAGCCGTGCAGGAATTCGGCCGGCAGGCCGGTATAGACGTCGAGCAGCGGCCGCAGGGGCAGCGCGGAATCGAATTCCGCCGGCACCGGCCATTTCACAACCTTTTCGTTCAACGCGATGTAGAGAATGCTATCCTGCATGGCGAGGCCATTGGGGACATTGAGGTCGCTCGCGCGCTCTAAAACCTCGTCGGCGATGCCGTCGCGGTTGGTGTCGCGCAGCGAATGCACTGAGCCGTGCCGCGAGCCGACATAGACGGTTCCCAAAGGCTTGCCGACGACGATCGAGCGCGCCCGCGGCACCTCGGCATAGATCGATATTTTAAATCCCGGCGGCAGGTTGATCCGCGACAGAATGGCATCGAACTCGCCGGCATTTCCATCGCCGGCGGATAGAGTTGCAACGATAGCGAATCCGCCGGCGGCAATCAGCCGCTTGATGTGACAGCGCATTGGCGTCCTCCCTTTCGCTTGCAGGCGATCCTGCCGATACACGCCCTGCCGACGGACCGCTCGTTAGGTTGATTGGGTTAGCGCAGTGTGGTTCGAAACGCGCGCGACCGGCAATCAAAAATCTGTGTTGGGTTCGGCCGATCGACCGGTTCAGCTTTTGAATTCGATCTCGTAGCCGATGATGTCGGTATCGCCGGTATTGACCGCGTTGTGCTCGACCGGCGCCGTGTAGGCCGTGGACGTGCCGGGCACGTAGTCGAAATCTTTGCTGGTGCCGTCGGCGAAGTTCGACGTCAGCGTGCCTTGAGAGACCCGCACGACGACATAGTCGAATTCGTGCTTGTGCCAGCCGGTCTGCTCGCCGGGCTTAATCACATAATGGATGATGCGCGAGTGCTCGTCTTCGTGCAGGACAACGTGCGGCGCCGCGGTGCGGTCGTCGGCCATGGGTGTGTAGGATCTTGCAGCAGCGGTCGACATGGTTCCTCTTTCCTTATGAGCGTGGCGTCCAGCGCATAGTGGATCATATCAGCCGGGTCGAACGGCGCAATCACGCCGGGCGCCACGGCGTGCTTGCGCATGCTCGGGTACAGGCTGGTTCGGCAATGGCGTAATGCCCCGTTGGCCAAAAGCCGGGGTCACGACCAACATCGCCGCAATCGCCGGCGGTGCTCGCTTACAATGATAGCCAAAAATCTACATCGATATTCTCTGCAACCATATTACCGCTACTTTCCGCGTTCCTCATGCACCCAGTTGCTGCAGCGCGAGATATGCCTCCAGTTCGCTGAGCGTCCCGTTCCAGCCGGTAATGAGGCCCATCCTTTCCTGCTGCTGGCGGGCTTCGACCGTCGGATGGGAGATGCGCACCGTGACGTCGGTATCTTCGCCCGCAACGTCGAGAACCAGCGTGACAAGGATACCGTTGGGAAGACCGCCGCCCGCCGCGGCAACGTAGTCTTCGCTGAATTGGTCGGTGCTGACCAAGCGGTGCGGCGGGTCGATCTCGACGAACATGCCCTCGGAGGGATATTCCGTTCCGTCCGGGCCGACCATCACGTAACGCCAGTAGCCGCCGACCCGGAAATCATGAGAATCGATCCGGCTCATAAATCCTTCGGGTTTGCACCAGGCCGCCAAGTGATCGGCTTCGGTCCAAACGCGCCACACAAGATCGCGGGGTGCGGCAAGGCGACGGGTGATAACGATCTCCGTTTCGGGTCCGCGCTGGTCGTCCGTTGTGGTCATATTTTGCTCCCGTTGGCTTGCAAGTCATCGATATAGGCTTCGAGCCGGTCGAAGCGCGACTGCTTAACTCCCCGCAGCAGCCATGCGAACGCTGATGGTATAGCGGACGTAATTCTCGATAGATGATTACGACCGGGTTTGGCCCACAGCGGATATTGACGTGTTTACCCGCGCTGGCGGTCTATGGCACGGAATAACCGCCGTCCACGAAGATAATTTGGCCGGTGATAAAGTCGGCCGCATCGGAGGCGAGGTAGGCGACCGCGCTACCGATGTCGTCGGGTTCGCCGAGCCGGCCGATCGGGTATGACTTAATCACCTCTTGTTTGCCCGCTTCCCTATCGCCATTGCCCATTGCCACAAAGAAGTCATCGGCCATTGCGGTCGTGATGCAGCCGGGGGCTACCGCATTTACGTTGATCTTGTGCGGCGCCAGTTCGACTGCGAGGCAGCGTGTCATGCCGTGCACCCCCATCTTTGAAACGCCATAGGCGATGCAGCCCGGCACGCCTTGATGACCAAAGATCGAGCCATTGTTGACGATCTTACCCTTGCCGAGCTTCTTCATCTCGGGAATGACGCGCTGACAGGCCAGGAACTGGCCGGTCAGGTTCACATTCAACGTTTGCAGCCACATCTCGGGCGTATGGTCCTCGACGTAGCCCATGTGGAAGATCCCGGCGTTGGTAAAGAGAATGTCGATCTTGCCGAGTTTATCGAGCGCCGTGGTCACCAGGCGATCGACGTGATCGGTATTCGATACATCGGCCTGCACCGCCAGTGACTGGCGGCCGAGCCCCTCGATCTCGTGAGCAACTTCCTCGGCGGCGTCCATTTTTGAGTTGCCGTTGACCACCACATCGGCGCCGGCGTTCGCCAAGGCCAACGCAGCTGCGCGGCCGATGCCCGAAGACGAACCTGTTACGATGGCGGATTTGCCTGCAAGTTGCATAAGAAGCCTCCCTCTCTGTTTAGAGCGCTGTATATGCCGCGCTTATCGTTGATTGCGTTAAGTCCCAGAGTGTCTACCATTAGAGGCCACTTCGACCGTCCGCGCCAATAAATTCGCCGTTGGCCTAACCATCGGCTGTTTGGCCACGACCAAACCGCAGGTACGGCAAGGTGATCCCACCTAAACGTAAAATGGCCCCGCGCAGGGGCCACTTTGCGCCAGCCTATCGGCCGGTCACGACCACGAAGGGTCGCCGAGATATTTACTGGGGACGGAACTGGACCCCCTCCAAGATAGCCCTCGCACTGCTCTTGTTGCACACCACTACTTTGGTGCCATCGGCCTGATACCACTCGTCGCCTTTCTTGCGCTCGAAGTCGCCCTTGCCGGGATAGGTTTGCACCATGGTGCCTTCGCGCATGATGAGCCACTCGCTCACGGCTGTGATTTCATCGGTACATTTGCCCGGTTCCAAACCAAAAATAATCTTGACGGCCGTGTGGCCTTCGACCGGCGCGAGTTCTTCTTGCACGAACATTACACCGTCGTTCCACGTCTCTTCTGCCGCCAAGGCAGGACCGGTGAACGCAACTGCTCCCAAAGCAAGCAATCCAATCATTGAGTAACGCATTTTCTGTCTCCCCCGATTTTTTCCAAATGGACAAAAATCGCGAGCGTTACCGAACGTCGTTGATCGATAATGCTCGCGCCAGAAGTAGAACCCATAAATCCGATTACCACAACTCGTGCCCGACGATTCTCCAGCGTGAAAACGGTTCACTTTTTGGCTATCAGCATTCGCTGAACGGCACTTTCTGGCTGATTCCGGCTGTGCGTAATGGACGTCGCTAACGGCCGTTTTGGCCGAAATATCAAACGTCAACGGCGCCGCTCGAACAGCCGTTGCGGACCGTGTCCTGGATCGGCTCCTAGTATGCGACTTCAGCGCCGACATGCCTTAATGGTAACCGCGCGCTTTTGCTCGACCCGGTCACTTGTTAGGTTTGCGGCCGCGTTAGCGGAGGGGCACATTCATGACCATCGTTTTATATGACCTGGCGGGCGCCGACGGCCGGCGCTTCAGCTCCAATTGCTGGCGCACCCGCCTGGCGCTGGCGCACAAAGGGCTCGAGTGCGAAACCGTGCCGACCCATTTTACCGGGATCGGCCAGATCGGCGACGGCTGGTTCAAGACTATCCCGGTGATCGACGACAACGGCACCTGGGTCGGCGACAGTTAGACCATCGCCGAGTATCTCGCCGAGACCTATCCTCGCGGTCCGGCGTCGATGGACACTTGCGCTTGTCCACCCTAAACTTTGCGCCGTCAGGGGGAGAAGCCATTTAATGGCCGAAGAACGCGTTCAGCGCCGCCTCGCTGCCATATTAGCCGCCGACGTGGTCGGCTACTCGCGGCTGATGGAGGCCGATGAGGAAGGCACGCGCACGCGTCTTCGTAGCCTGCATGCCGAGCTGATCGACCCCCGCATCGCCGCCGATGGCGGCCGCATCGTCAAGACCATGGGCGACGGCATTCTGGTTGAGTTTCCTAGCGCCGTGGACGCGGTACGCAATGCGCTCGCTATTCAGGATATGATGCGTCGGCGCAACGCGGACATTCCCGAAGCTTCCAGGATCCAATTCCGGGTCGGCATCAACGTGGGCGACGTGATTGTTGAGGGCGATGATATCCACGGCGACGGCGTGAACGTCGCTGCGCGGCTGGAGGGCTTGTGCGAACCGGGCGTGGTCTACGTCTCGGGCACCGCCTACGACCAGGCGGAGGGAAAGCTGGCGGCGGCGTTCGAGGATCTGGGCGAGCAGACGGTCAAGAACATCGACAAACCGGTGCGGGTTTACCGCGCGCTTGCCGGGCCGAACGCCGACAAAGAGTCGAAACCGCTGGTAGAAGAGTCACCGCTACCGCCTCCCGACAAACCCTCCATCGCGGTGCTGCCGTTCGACAATATGTCGGGCGATCCCGAGCAGGAGTATTTCGCCGACGGGTTGGCGGAGGACATCATCGCCATTCTGTCGCGGACATCGAAGCTGATGGTGATCGCCCGCAATTCGAGTTTTGCTTACAAGGGCGCTGCCACGGATGTTCGTCAAATCGCCGGAGATCTGGGGGTGCGCTACGTTCTCGAAGGCAGTGTGCGCAAAGGCGGCGACCGCCTGCGGGTGACTGCGCAATTAATCGACGCGGCAAACGGCAGCCATTTGTGGGCCGAGCGTTACGATCGCCGCGTCGAGGATATCTTCGACATTCAGGACGACATCACCAAGGAGATCGTCACCGCCCTGCGCGTCCGGCTTACCGACGGCGAGGACGCCTTGTCGTGGAACAAGGGCATCCAAAGTATCGATGCCTGGCGGTGGGCGCTCGAAGCCGGTGAGTTGTTTTTTAAGTTTAATCCGGCGGACATTACACATGCGCGAAATCTCTTACACCGGTCGATCGAACTCGAACCGGATTATGCCTACGCCTGGGCGATGGTCGGCTGTTGTGATTGGTACCTGGCGCGGATCGGCCCTATCGAAGATGCTCAGGAGCTGATCGATCGGGCGGAACGAAGCGTGGCGAAATCGTTGGATCTGGATGAATCGCTCTCTTGGTCGCATTTCAGTAGAGGCATGGTGTTGCTTTACCGGAGACAATTCGACGAAGCCGTCTCCGCTATGCAAAAAGCCGTCGCACTGCTTCCGGGCGACGCTAATGTTCGAACTGGTTTGGGGTTCGTACTCATTCATGCTGGCCAACCGGGCGAAGGACTGCAAGCCCTGCGTGAAGCGATACGCCTGAATCCGCACGCGCCTTTTTGGTACCGCTTTCTTGTCGGTCGCGCGCGCGACATGCTCGGCGATCTGGAGCAGGCCCTAACCGAATTCAGAAGTACAACCGGTGATCTTACATTTCCCTCCCTCATCCATTGCGCAAGTTTGCTGGTGCGTCTGGGGCGGATGTCGGAAGCCAAAGATGCGCTGTCCGAGGCCAAACGGTTAAACCCTCAATTCACTTTGGCGGGGGTTGATCGCTATCTCATGTGTAGCGATGAAGCGTACGTCAAAACCGTGACCGAAAGTTTGCGGCAAGCCGGCCTGTCGGAGTAGAGCATGCGATTCGCTACCCCGCTTCCCCTTCCGTTGGCCTGGCCTACCCGCTAGGTTTTCCCTCGGCGAGGGGAGAAGGATTTCATGACTATTATTCTGTACGACCTGGCCGGGGCGGACGGTAGGCGCTTCAGCTCCAATTGCTGGCGCACCCGCCTGGCGCTGGCGCACAAGGGGCTCGAGTGCGAAACCGTGCCGACCCATTTCACCGAGATCGGCCAGATCGGCGATGGCTCGTTCAAGACCATCCCGGTGATCGACGATAACGGCACCTGGGTCGGCGACAGCTGGACCATCGCCGAGTATCTCGACGAAACCTATCCCGACCGCCCGCCGGTGCTCGGCGGCAGCGACGGCCGCCAGCACGCCCGCTTCGTGCAGGATTGGGCGATGAGTCGGATCAGCCCGGTGGTGATGACCATGATCGTCGAAGACATCTACGCCCAGCTGGCGCCGGAAGATAAGGAATACTTCCACACCAGCCGCAGCAAGCGCCTGGGCCGCGACATCACCGGCATCCAGGAAGGCCGCGAGGAGCGGGTGCTGGAGTTGCGCGAGCGGTTCGAGCCGATGCGCCGGGTGGTCGGCGAGACGCCCTTCCTCGGCGGCGATATGCCGACCTATGCCGACTATGTCGCGCTCAGCCCGTTCATCTGGGCGCGCACGGTGAGCCCGTTTGCGCTAGTGACACGCGACGATCCAGTCTACGCCTGGTTCCAGCGCATCCTCGATCTCTACGACGGCCTGGCACGGCAAAATCCGGGCTACGATTGGTAAGCCGGAAAAAACGCGGAGAAAGTGATGGCGGATACGGAATTCAAGCTCGGCACCTTTGCCAAGAACGGCGGCGAGGCGTTCGTCGGCTTGGTCATCGGTGAAAATATTTATCCCCTGACCGCTGCCGCCGAGGCTTATGGCAAGCGCGGCCCGACGACCACTGCCGGCATCCAGGACATGCTCGACGACTGGGAGGCCAATTTCGAAGCGCTCTGCGCCATCGCCGACTTCGTCGCCGCGGAAGGCCGCGACCCCGCCGATTGGGGCGGCGCGGCCGCGCTGGACGATCTGCGCACCCTGCCGCCGATCCTCAAGCCCTCGAAGATGATTTACGCCGCCGCCAACTATGGCGGCCATATCCGTGAGATGCTCAACGCCGGCACCGCGCGCACCGACGAAGAGCGCGAAAATATGCTTGACCGCGACAAGGCGCGGGTGCGGCCCTATTCGTTCCTCAAGGCGCCGAGCTCGCTCGCCGG